>JAFWUA010000090.1 GCA_017518785.1 Neisseriaceae bacterium | reverse complement strand
TTCGCCTGCAAACACTTCCATCCAGTGAATTTTTTTCTTGCCGCCATAGGCTTTTGCCACAGCAGCGTCAATGACATCAATCATCACAGGCGTAATATCTACGCCGATACCATCGCCTTCGATATAGGGAATAATAGGTTGGTCTGGAATGGCTTGACCTGGAACGATTTTTTGACCTTCGGTAGGCACTTTGATATGGCTCATTATAAGAACTCCTAAAAATTAAACATGGTTGGCGTTTTTCTTCGTAAATGGAATAAGCAAACGCACAAAAGTCTGCATTATCGCCGATAACTATCATTTATGCCATGTGCAATGCGAAAAAATACAATAATGCTTGATAAAAACAATATTTACATGATATTATCAACGACATGTATCAGCGTTTGTTTAGAATAAGTCGTTGGTACTACTCCTGTAAAGTTGAATTGGTTGGGCGGTTGAGGTATAACTTACTTCCGCCCATTTTTTTGCATAACTAAAATTAAAATAAAGTCTGCCGGAAAGAAGGTTTTTTAAGTATTCCGGCAGTGTTTTATTTATAATAATCTATCTTAATAGGTATTAAATCAAAGTTACACCGTAAGCTAAACCAGCACAGATGGCAAATAATACAATTGCTTTTACAATTGAGGCGAATTTCAAAGCTGGTACTGGTTCTTGTAATTTTTTGTTACCAGTAATCATGGGTGTAATCAAATTATGTCGTTTGAAAATACGGTAAAACACAATGGTAGCAAAATGTATAGCAACTAATAGCATCAATACATTAGCAATCACCAGATGGATATTACGGATTTTAGAGGCATTACTACCTGCTATTTTGCTTAAATATCCACTGTATACATAGGAATTTTCATCAGGAGAAAATAAACCGGTTACTATTTGCAATAGTAATATCAACAACAATGCCAATACCATCAAAGCTCCCAAAGGATTATGTCCTGGTTGTTCATTTTCAGGTAATTTTCCTTTGATATAACGCAAAATATGTTTGGGACCACGTACAAATTGAGTAAATTTAGCAGTATCACTACCTATAAATCCCCAAACAATTCTAAACAAAATCAGTGATAATAAAAAAAGACCACACCTCAAATGCCATTGCAACCATATACCACCTTGCTTGGCACTGATAAACATGAAAATCACACTGGCAACCAATGACCAGTGAAATAAACGAGTCGGCAAGTCCCATACTTTGATTTTTTTCATTATATATGCGTTCCTTGTATCAAAATTCATACTGTTTAATAAATTTGAACAAATTATAAATAGATAAAAAAATGTTCGTGTCATTATTGATTAATTAGCATCATTGCTATTCATCAATCATTGTATATTTTAGCAAGAGCCTGACAGAAAACTTATGCTGTAAAAATAAAAAATACCTATCGTCAAATCATCTTTATCAACTTTAAAAAATATGCTTGTGTTATGATTATAGGGTTTTGTTTTTTAAATTATTAGATAATCTTAACTTTAAGACAAGATGAAGTTGAAATGAAAAAAATATCTTACTTACTCATGTGTTTGTGCTGTGGTTTTCAATTTTTAGTCGCAGATGCAGCGGAACTGTTGCCAGATGTGGCTATTTCTGAGAAAGGACAACACGTTGTAATCAATATTCCGCAGGCACGATTGTTTTTATTTGAAGATGGAAAACTGCTGAATGTTTTTCCAACAGGTGCTGGAAAACCTAAAACACAAACACCGTTAGGTGAATATACAATCACTGAAAAACGCAATAAACCAACATGGTATATTCCTGCCAGTATCCAAAAAGAACGTGCAGCCAAAGGAGATCCTGACGTGAAGTTTATTCGCTATGGAGAACCAGGACACCCATTAGGTCCGGTTTTTGTGCGTTTTGGGGAACCCAAATTGGGATTAGGTATTCACGGTACCAGTGCTCCGAGTAGTGTTCCTGGTTGGCCAAGTCATGGTTGTGTGCGTTTGCGTAATGAAAATGCCTTAAAATTTGCAAAAACTGTTGAAATAGATACCCCAGTGTCCGTTATTCATCAGCGTTTCGCACTTAATCAAGATGATGATGGACAATTATGGTTGGCTGTATATCCCAATAAATATAGTATAAAAAATGATCTTAAAGAAGAATTGCTCATTGCATTAGAACAATGGAGCGAACAAAACGATGCTCAAATCGATCAAGAACGTTTGAAGAAGATTTTGAGCAAACAAGTACGTTCTTTATGCTTAACATGTACAGATAAAAAGCCAAAAGTATCAGGTGAATTACACCCAATCGCATGGACAGACGGTTTGGCACAAATTCGTCTTCCGGTAGATACGAGCCGAATACAGCAGGAGGATAACACTCCTTATACCATTCAAGATGGAGAGGAAAAAATTGATTATTCATCACATGAGGGCTGGATTACGCCTGGTGATGGACAAGATTTGCTACCAAGTAATGTTACGCAGGACAATTTAGAGGGTCTATTCTAAATGTTAGCTAAACGAATTATTCCTTGTTTAGATGTGGATAATGGACGTGTGGTCAAAGGTATTAATTTCGTCTCATTATGTGATGCAGGAGATCCAGTGGAAGCTGCTAAACGCTACAATGATGAAGGTGCTGATGAGCTGACTTTTTTAGATATAACCGCAACTTCTGATGAACGTGAATCGATTTTACATATCATCGAAAAAGTGGCATCACAAGTATTTATCCCATTGACAGTTGGGGGAGGGGTGCGTACGGTTGCAGACGTTCGCCGTTTATTAAATGCAGGTGCAGATAAGGTGAGTATAAATAGTGCAGCAGTATTTCGTCCTGAATTTATTGATGAAGCAAGTGGTTTTTTTGGTTCTCAGGCAATAGTAGTGGCTATTGATGCTAAATCTGTTAATCCTGAAAACACAAAATGGGAAATATTTACTCATGGTGGACGTAAACCAACAGGAATAGATGCTGTACAATGGGCAAAAGATATGGAAAAACGTGGTGCAGGGGAAATATTGCTGACTTCTATGGATCGTGATGGAACAAAGATTGGCTTTAATTTACCACTTACTCGTGCCATTTGTGATACAGTAGGTATTCCTGTAATCGCATCAGGTGGGGTTGGAAATACGCAACATTTAATTGAGGGAATTACAGAAGGTCATGCTGATGCTGTGTTGGCTGCCAGTATTTTCCATTTCGGAGAAGTACGTATTTCGCAAGCAAAATCTGCAATGAGAAGACAAGGAATTGCCGTAAGAATGTAGCATATCATTCATAATTGGTAACTTTATTTTATAAATGCCGGAGATAGTGATGTTAACTAACCTATACCAAGCATTAGACATTCATTTCAACGCAAGTGAAGCAGAAATTCTGATTGCGTTGGCTCATTATCTTTACAAACAAGGTGAACAGGCAGATGCTCAGGTTGTTGCTGACACTAAACAGTGGTTGTTAAATGAGGCAGCACGTCCCTTGTATGATAAGCAATTGTTGCAAGAATATCCTGAAACACATATCGATGATGATCATAAGCCTAAATATTTAGGAATATTTTTTGAAATCAAGGATCAAGTGGCAATGCTACAAGAATTACGGCGTGCCGCTCGTGAATTGAAAAATGCCAATGATGTGTTAGATAGTCGCATTTCTCAATTGCGTTCCGAAGAAAAAATCTATCGTTTCCCAATACGAGATCGTGAATTGTTGGATATTAATTATCAGGCATTTTCACGTTATTTTGTTAATGATGGTGCTAAAACGGTTTATTTTAGCTTATTGCAAATTTTGGCACGTCATCGCCGTCCTGTGAGATATATGCTATACACTGAATCCAATGGATATTCATATATTCGTTACTATGAATACACAATTTTAAAATTCAAAATAGAGGGACGTAAAAAATACCTGTTGGCACGTGCAACACCGGAGGAGCTCGCTCAAAAAGGTATTACTATGGTAGAACCTTCAAT
>JAFWUA010000089.1 GCA_017518785.1 Neisseriaceae bacterium | reverse complement strand
GTATGAATAGTGTTGTAGCTATGGATATTCCTGCTTATTCTCTTGTCGTTGGCAATCCTGCTCGTGTTGTTCGTAAAAGATTTGATAATGAATTGATTGAATTATTAGAAAAATTTGCATGGTGGGATAAGGAAATTGATGAAATTAATACTTTAATTCCACTATTGACATCACCTGATTTGGAATGGGTAAAAAATAGTATTCGTTCTTTGTTGTGATTTATTGTGTATCGTTATAAGTAATGCAAAATAATGTTAATTTAGTTAATTTAAAGTTCTTCATTAGGGAGTAAATTCGTATTTGGAAATCTTTGCAAAACCCACTTTTTCTCATTCGTTATTCTGAACTGCTGTCCTGAACAAAGTGAAGGTGGGAGTGAAGAATCTTTTTATTTAATAGATAATTAGATTCTTCATTTTCATGCGTAATTCAGAGTGACGAGTTTTTGCAAAGGTTTTATGTATTGAATTGGCTACCAGTTCTATTTATTTACTAATTGCTTAATTTTTATGGTGTTAGCCAGTTTAAAACGCTTTGATTTATGTTATAAATCAAAGCGTTTGAGATAAACAACACTTAAATCAAGTTGACACGACTGGATTAGCCCATAAACAAGCCGCCATTGCAAGCAAAGTTAGCACCTGTGGTGAAACTGGCATCTTCGCTGGCAAGCCAAGAGACAATAGACGCAATTTCATGCGGCTGACCCAAGCGTTTTACAGGAATGGTTGCCACAATTTTTTCCAAAATATCAGGACGAATGGCGGTTACCATATCCGTGCCAATATAACCTGGACTAACCGTATTAACCGTAACGCCTTTGCTTGCCACTTCCTGTGCTAATGCCATAGCAAAACCGTGCATACCTGCTTTGGCAGCAGAGTAATTGGTTTGCCCTGCTTGTCCTTTTTGTCCATTAACAGAACTCATTTGAATAATGCGTCCCCAACCGCGTTCAACCATATCGGCAATCACTTGCTTGGTTACATTAAACATACTGCCCAAGTTTGTATCAATCACCGCTTGCCAATCTTCGTGGGTCATTTTCATAAACATACGGTCGCGGGTAATGCCTGCATTATTAACTAACACATCAATCGCTCCGTGCTGTTCTTTGGCAAGAGCAAAAGCATCAACTGTGGATTGCCAATCTGCGACATTGCCCACGCTGTGATAGAACACAAAACCATCGGCTTTTTGTTCATCTAGCCATTTTTGATAATCGCGAGTAGGACCACAGCCCGCAATCACTTTAAAACCATCTTGATACAAGCGGCGACAAATGGCAGTACCAATACCGCCCATACCTCCTGTTACATAAGCGACTTTTTGAGTCATTTTAGTTCTCCTTAATGTTCAGTCAAAAACAAAATTTAAATGTTTGAAACACCTTGTCATCATAAGATGACGATGAGTTGTTATCGTAAGCGTGAATAAAGTCTAAATAAGCACATCAGAAAAATCAATGTTATCTTGTTGTGCGGTGAAACAAGCACAGCAAAGGATTAAGCGTTGCACTTCCTTATACATTGGGGTAATCCTAAATTTATATTAAATATGAATTAATATAATTTAGTCTGCCGGAAAACTTTTCCGGCAGACTTATATATTTGTAATCTCTAAAAATTCGTCATTCCTCGTTACGTTGCACGAAACTAAGAATATTATATGCTTGTTTTATAAAAATATTCTTTGCTTTTGTTACATTTGGAATGACTAGTTTTACGTGAGTTATCATTTACTAAATATGGGATTAAATAAAAGAAACCACCGCAAAACTGGCAACTGTGGCATATTTCTTCGTTGTGCTTATGCTTAAAACAAGGTTTGTTTTACCGTTAGGTAGAATCTTTATTGACGAAGTCAATAAAAGGTCTGCGTAGCAAGCAAACCGCAGTTTCTGCGTAGCCTTTCTACTTGTTATGTCTTCGATTTGAAGTGCTACTACAACTTTGAACTATACTCACATCTATCAGTTTTGCTGGGGTTTCTAAAAACTATTACTGTTTTTTACCACCAAATACGCCATATAAGCCCTGAGATTTATCTTCAAAAGCACCAGCTAAATTTTCGGCATTAGGACCGTAAAATTTTCCTTCGGCGTAACCATCTTTATTGGCTTGACCTTGGAAAGTATTAGCTTGAATTTGAGCATCAATTGTGATTTCATTTTTTGGTATTGTAGGAGTAACAAAATCATATCCTTGCCAATCATTTAATTTACCAGTAAGTTTTTTATTGGCAAAATCTACATTGAATGTTGAAAGACCATAATATTGACCAGCTTTTGAATCGCTTGTTTTCATTTCTTGTAAAATTTCTTGATTATTAAGAGCTATGGCATAACCTTTATAAGTTGCTGTACCTGTTTGAGGAATTTGTTGAATATCAGTTGGTATGCCTTGATAGAATAATTTTAGCTCATTAACAGAATCATCTATATACCAGCCGTAATTAGAGTAAGCAGTACCGTATTTGCTGTTGCTTGGTGCAACTATGTATTCAGCTTTTGTGGCACCATTTTCATGTGATGAAATTTTACGATAAGTTGCACGTGCTGATGAGGCAGATGAGAAAGTATCTAATGTAATTGGTTTGCCATTGACGATAATGGTATTGAAATTATCTCCCTCGTTTGGATTGGCTTGATAAGTTGCGTTGGTATCGAGAGATACTGGTTGATAATCGCTATTTAAAGTGTATTTAAATACAGCAAGTCCTGCTTTGTTTTTGAAGGCTTGGGTGGTGTCTGCTGGGTTGGTGTTTTGTTCTTCGTTATTTGCTGGTTGATTTTGATTAGTAGGAGTTGGTTTGTTGTTTTGATTGCTTGGCAGATTAGTGCCATTATCATCAGAACCACCTCCACAAGCAGAAAGTGCAAATGCTGAAATTAAAGATAGGGCAATAAGTTTTTTATACATGATGTATTTCCTTATTAAATAGTGAGTTGTGTAAAATTTTCGCAAGGGCTTGCTTTGTCAAGCAAGCCCTTAAAGAATATTCTTTAAGGAATTTTGAAGACTTTAATTGTGATTATTTATGTACTTGTTGGTGGTAAAAAAATAAAGTCTGCCGGAAAAGTTTAAATACTTTTCCGGCAGACTTCTTAATTAAATATATGACGTGGTATAACTAATAATTACAAGGCAAAGTGTTGCTGTATCATTATTTAATATTAGCAACTATATGAATTTACTGTTTATTGGCACCAAATACACCGTGTAAATTTTGATTTTTATCTTCAAAAGCACCAGCTAAATTTTGAGCAGCAGGACCGTAGAATTTTCCTTCTGCGTAACCTGTTTTGTTAGCCGTTCCTTGGAATGTATTAGCACGAATTTTTGCTTTAATATTGATAGCATTGGGTTTGCTTGATTTTGATTTCCAATTATCTAATGTTCCAGTTAATTGTTTATTTGCAAAATCAACGTTAAACTCGGATAAATCATAGTACTCACCGCCACCGTCTATATTAAGATTCGCTTCAACTGGGTTAAATCCTAATACATAACCTTGGTAAGTTGCTATGCCAGTTTTTGGCATATCATTGATTTGTGTGGGTTTTCCTTGAAAAAATAATTGACTGCTATGTGTATCATAATGAACGGATCAGCCGTAACGAGCATAAGCGGTGCCACGAGATGTTTGTGTTGGCGGTATAACATATTCCACGCCATCATCATCCATATAATCAATCTAACCATCTTCACGATTACCTGTTTCTTTGAATATCACAGTTTTACCATTGATAAGCATTTGTTTGTAACTATCATCATTGCTATCTCCATCATGTTTTTGATAAATAGGTGATGTACTTGAAGAGATTATGTCTTGATTATTATCTGTCTGAAATTTATAGACGACAGCTTGCATCTGCATATCAAAAGGAGCTTCACTACCTTGTTCTTGTGGCTGTTCATCATGCGATTGTTGAGAATTGTTCGTTTGACTATCTGATGGATAATGGTTTGTCGCCGAGTTGTTATTATTCGGTTGTGCTGTTCCACTATCATCAGAACCACCTCCACAAACAGAA
Organism: Neisseriaceae bacterium; assembly: GCA_017518785.1. Lineage (GTDB taxonomy): Bacteria > Pseudomonadota > Gammaproteobacteria > Burkholderiales > Neisseriaceae > RGIG9985. The sequence continues at coordinate 3 of JAFWUA010000089.1, read as the reverse complement.
AGT
>JAFWUA010000088.1 GCA_017518785.1 Neisseriaceae bacterium | reverse complement strand
TTGCGGTGGCGGTGATGACGATGGTACTAATCAACCTGTTGATCCAGTAGGTCCTACCGATCCTACTGATCCTATCGTTGATCCTGGTATTGATGTTAGTGATGAAGAGTTACAACCAGAAAATGATGTAGTTGATTACGCTGTTAAATTTGATGCTGAAAAAGAAACATCTATTACGTCTTATGTAAAAGTACGTAATCAAGCATCTAAATTTGACGTTGCACAAGGTGAAACTAGTGGTTTGAGACAGTACTCTAATCGTATGGGTTCTTTGTCTATCGGTAACAATGATGATGGTTCATCTGTTTTAGATAACGCTATTTTAGCTCAATTGGAACGTCAATCTACTGGTCAAAAAGTAATTCAATTGGTTGGTATTGACCCATTCGGTGATGCTGGTGAATTGCATTCTGTGGGTATGTTGAACGGTGCACATGAACACTTGGCTACTACTGGTTACTATCCAGCAGGTTACACCGCTGGTACTGGAAACCCAGAAATTCAATGGTTAAATGCTCCTAACTCTGTGGTTATGTCTGTTCAAGGTAACGCTGATCCTAAAATGGACGATCCTAATGCTACTCCTTTGATTTTGTCTGGTGGTATCCCTGAAATTGCAGATTATTTATCTGCTGGTAGTAAACCAGAAAAAACAACTGTTAAAACATGGGACGGTACCACTATTGATGCTACTACAAAAAAACCAGTACTCGTAGATGTAACAGATCAAGCATTAGATCAGGTTGAAACTCTATTGACCACGTACACCTCTAACATGCGTGCTGCAGCTACTTTGGTTGATCAACAAAACTGGGCATCTGTTGTTAGTGAGTTAACCAAAACTCGTGATCAATTAGTTACTAAAATTGGTAATCAAGTAAAAGGTGTTATGGCAGCTTATGCAGGTGTGAATGTTAGTGAAGCATATCGTACAGGTAAAATGCGTTTTGATGATCCAGGTAATGTTGCTATTCCAACTGCTGCTAATCCGCAAGAATACGGTATTGTTGCCATGAATATGTTTGATGGTGTTAAACAATCTGGCATTACCGAGGGTAATGATGATAAATATATCACTACCACTCGTATCTTCGGTCATTACTATTTAGACCCAGGTGCAGGCGGTACCGCTCCTAACGCTTTTGCTAAACCAGAAAACTTCAATAGCTATTTACGTCCAGAAGTAGCAGCAAGTACTTTAGGTGCTACTGCTGGTGATTTAGTTGTTATTCCAACAACTTTGGATCATGTTCAATATGGTCGTATTTCTGCTAATTTAGATCCTGATAAGATCAAATTATTGGGTGAGTACGAAGGAACTCAATACTATGTTTCTCCATTAGCAGAGCATGATCCTTTACATGCTAATGAGGCTGTTGATTCTTACTTCTATCGTGGTACTGGCGAGACTACTGTCGCTCAAATGAATGCATTGCCATCTAATGCACAAATTGATTACCAAGGTCATGCAATTATGTTTGGTTTGGATAACAACTTCCACGGCAATAAAGTATCTGGTCGTGTAGATCCTAATGCATTGAAGATTGCTAAAAATGATAGAGAAGGTATTGGTAACTTCGTTCAAGCTAAATTTGACGTAGGTGCGAAGACTATCACTGGTGATGTTTATAACTTATGGCACTTTACTAAAGATGTACCAGGTAAAGGTAGTCGAAATGAATCTTTGCTTGATTCTTTGGTTGAGTTTAAAGCATTGGTTAAAGGTAATACTATTATCGGTGATGCTAATTTAACTTATGATAAAGAAAGCAAAGGTCAAATCCGTGGTTCATTCTTCGGTCCTAATGCTAACGAAATCGGTGGTGCATTCTCTGCTGTAACTACTAGTGAAAACAAAGTTGATGGTGAAGTTCGCTGGGGTGGTGCATTTGGTGCGAAGAAAGTTACCAAAGAAGAAGTTATCGAGTTCACCAATACCGACTTGATCGAAAGCAATTAATTTTATTAATATTTAAGTTGTGTTTAGACACCCACATCAATGTGGGTGTTTTTTTATGCGTGTATGATGAAAGACTGCTGGAAAGGTTTTTAATATATCTTTCCGGCAGACTTAAACCTTTCCGGCAGACTTAAAACCTTTCCGGCAGACTTAAAACCTTTCCGGCAGACTTAAAACCTTTCCGGCAGACTTAAAACCTTTCCGGCAGACTTAAAAACCTTTCCGGCAGTCTTAAAGAGACTCCTGCAAAACTCGATTTTTTCTATTACTCGTCATTCTGAACGTAGCGAAGAATCTTTATAAACAATAGGTTAGATTCTTTATTTCACTTCGTGAAATAAAGAATGACGAGTTTTGCAGGAGTCTCTATTAGTCATTCTGAACTTCGTTGCGAATCTTTTTATTTAACAATCAATTAGATGCTTCCATTTCGTTTAGTTAAATGTTTTAATTACAGTGTCAATAATTTATTGCTATTGCAACAAAGCTTTATTTTCCTTATAAACCGCGTTTAGTTTATTTTGTATCTTGCTAATAATGCTTTGTTTTAATTGAAAATTAATGGCAATATCAGCAAAACAAGCAAGAGTATGGACGATTTTTTCTATATCTTTTTTCGCATTTTGCCATGATGGAAAGCCAGCAATTTCAGCCAATTCTTGAATAACTTTCAATGGCGGATTGTTGCCATAATTTTGAAAACTCATCGAATGTTGATTGTGTCGCATGGGAGCGAATGTTAAATCATATGCGGGGGACACTTGCCAGTTACCTTGCTCATCTTGCAAAAAAGACCAGTTTTTAGTGTGGTCATCTTGATTGCACGCAAACAAATTAAAAATAGCACGGCGAAACTGTAATTGACTGGCCACCTTACTTTTGCACAAAATTTTTGTTGCTTTCAGGCAGCCTGAATAATCCATAGACGGCATACGAAAATCTGCGTCCAACAAACCACACAGCGTTGCAGTATGAATACGCCCATAACTTGTACAATCGAAGCGTTTTACAGCCAACCACTGAAATTCGCCTTGATGCAGGATTTGCCATGCCACAGGCTGTAAATTTGCCTGTTCTGCCATAGTTAAATAAACCGCTTCTAAAATACCCTCATTATGTCCTAATGGCAAATGTGATGAAGTAAATTTCACAATCCACGCTTGACTGTTTTTTTGCGGAATAGTTGCACACTGCGAAAAATCATCATTTTGCACATAAATCTGTGCTTTGGGTCTGGCACCGCCAGAACTACCCACACACAACAATTCTTGCAAAACTTCACTCGTTTCACCTGCAAAAACCTGCTGTGCATTCTGCCCCAATGTGTATAAATCAATCAAAGAATTTGTTGTATTGATATGAGGTTCATACGCCAACGCACCAATACCTGTATCACCCACCAAACACAAGCGTTGCAAAGGCGAAACCTGATAACGGCTCAAACCCTGACTTTCAAAAAAACGGTCTTGTAACAATAAGCCCCAACCGTCAGGCAGGCTATCGGCAAAAATGCCATGCAAACCATTGTGAGTTTGTTGTGGTGCTAATTGCACAGATGTATCAAAAGACAATTTGAATGGAGATAAATTATTGAATTGATTGATATATTCTGCGTCATACGCAAAAAAGATACCCTGTTTATTTTCTGCCAATGTTCCTACACGCATTTTGCTACCATCAGATAAAATACGCAATACACTGATTTTATTGATATTATCCATTGCGTAACACCTCGTCAATGGTTTTGGGCATGGTTGGCGTTTCTTTGGTTAAAGCCACTAACTTTTCCATATTGTCCAAAATCAGCCACAAAGCCAAGAACTGCCGCAAAGAAATTTGCCCAGTATTTTCAAATTTACGAATAGTAGAGGCGGGTACAGCAGAACGATCGGCTAATTGCTGGCGTGAAAATTTTTTTTCTTTGCGTTTGGAGTGTAAGTAGTGTGCCAATAATTTCTGTACTTCGTTATCATCATAAAAATACATCATGGTATCAAAAAAATAATAAATTTTGAGTAAATTGATACTATTATATCATTTTTTCTAATTTTGATTTGTAGAGACTCCTGCAAAACTCGATTTTTTCTATTACTCGTCATTCTGAGCCGAAGCACTGAGCGTAGCGAAGTGGCAAGCGAAGAATCTTTATAAACAATAAGTTAGATTCTTCATTTCACTTCGTGAAATTCAGAATGACGAGTTTTGCAGGAATTTCTTGTAGATTGAAATCTTTGCAAAACCCTATTTTTTTACAATTCGTCATACTAAACCGACTTATCGCCCTGAACGAAGCAAAGGGTCTGTGAAGAATCTTTTATTTAACAAGCAATTATATTCTTCTATTTCGCTTCGCTCAATGTTACGAATGACGAATTTTGCAAAAGTTTCAGATTGTCATTTAGAAAACATGGCAAACCTATTATAGACCTTCGCAAAACTCGTCATTCTGAACTTTCCGCAGGAAAGTGAAGAATCTAATCCTTTGTTTTATAGAGACTCCTGCAAAACCCGATTTTTTCATTACTCGAAACTCCTGCAAAACTCGATTTTTGCTATTACTCGTCATTCTGAACGTAGTGAAGA
>JAFWUA010000005.1 GCA_017518785.1 Neisseriaceae bacterium | reverse complement strand
ATGACTTCCGAATAGCACACCAAATCTTTATAACCTGCACGCTTTAAGCCTGACAACACGGCGTTGGCGACATTGCCAATGCCTGATTGCAAAGGCAACAACTTGTCTTTGGGCAGTCTGCCTGCGGCTTCTTCTTGCTTGATAAATTGCACCACATTGTCGCCAATCGCTTTGGAAATATCGTCCAAAGGCGTGAATTTATTCACGCGGTCAGTGGTTTCGGTAATCACCACAGCCACGACTTTATCGGGATCAACCGTCATATACGGCGTGCCAATGCGGTCGCGAACATCTTTAATATTCAAAGGCACTCGATACGGCGGTTTGCCCAGCGTTGCCACATCATGCACGCCTTCTAATTGTTCAGGCTGAAAGTGATTAACTTCCAAAATCACCTTATCAGCCACATTTAGCCACACCTGATTGTTGCCGATTGAAGTCGATGGAATGAGTTTGCCGTCTTCTGTTACGCCAATAATTTCAATCACCGCAAAATCCAATTTGCCAAAAAAACCTGCTTCCACTTGCTGTGCGAGCGTGGATAAGTGAATATCCATATATTGCGTTTTGTTGGTATTGATATTGCCCCGCATATTGCGGTCGGTAATAAACGGCGAGCGGAACGACACCGCATCGGCTTCGGCTAAAACGCCGTCCAAGTTAATATCGGTTGAAGCACCTGATAAGGCTTTGATTTGATATTCTTCGCCTTTTGCGTGCAATTCTTTGGCACGATTGGCAATTTCCACAGGCACAACCAAAGGGCAGCCTGAACCCACAAAGCCACTGAAACCAACCATAGCACCGTTAGGAATCAAAGCGGCAGCGTCACGGGCTGACATAATCTTGTTGATGAATTGTGTGTTCTTAACACGAGTGGGTTGAATGTTATTCATTATATTTTTACCTTTTGATGATTATAAAAAGGGGACATTGTAATGTTTTTTCAATAAAACACATTGTGCAGTGCACTCGATATTTGCAGGATTTTATTATAAGAACACTGCCGGAAAGACCTGATTAGAGTATTTCCGGCAGTGTTTTAACTTGTATTAAGAAGCTGATAAATATTATCTATGTTTTTACATGTTTACCCAATAATTATTCTCGTTATAATCTTGCACTACATCAAAAGGAATAACACACAATGAAAACAATATCTTTAACAATTGATGGTATGTCATGCCAAGCATGTGCAACACGTATCGAGAAAGTGTTATCACGCAAAGAAACAATTAGCCACGTTGAAGTCAATTTTGCAGGAGAACGTGCCAATGTTACATTTGACGAGGAACACCTATCGGAAGATGAAATTATTTCATACATCGAAAACACTGGATTTAAAGCCAAACTTATTACCGAAAATTCTACCTCAATCTCTCCGGAAAAAATTCCGTTTCCATATTTAATGATAATTGCATGGATTGCGGTTATTCCATTTAGTATCAGTATGGTAGGAATGATATTGCATCGTGATAATTTAATGATAAATCCCACAATTCAACTTATTATTGCAACAATTGTGCAATTTATATCGGGAGCACATTTTTATCGTGGAGCATTTGCTGCTATAAAAAATCATTCTGCAAATATGGACGTATTAGTGGTTATCGGTACAAGTTCTATTTGGGCATATTCTGTATATATGTTGTTATTGGGAAATTATCATCATATTTATTTTGAAGCAGCGGTAATGGTTATTGCCTTTGTTTCTTTTGGAAAATATTTAGAATTAAGAGTTAAACGACAAAGCTTAAATAGCATAGGACTATTAATGGGATTAACCCCAAAAAATACAGAAGTTTGGCGTAACGAACAGTGGCAAATATTGCCATTATCAGAAGTAATAATTGGAGATAAATTACGCATCAAACAAGGAGAAAAAATAGGTGCAGATGGATATGTTTTAACAGGAGATGCTTGGTGCGATGAAGGACATTTAACTGGAGAATCAAAACATGTACATAAAAAAATTGGCGATAAAGTATTTGCAGGAAGCATCACAAGCAATGGCAGTATTCAAATCTGTGCAACAGCATTAGGAAATAAAACTCTATTAGGCGATATGATGCGACTTCTCGATGAAGCACAAAATAGCAAAGCTCCAATTGCAAGATTAGCAGATAAGGTTGCCGCAATATTTGTTCCGGCAGTGTTATTAATTGCAGTTGTAACCTTTATTATAAACTATATCTTTTTGAAAGACATAAATATATCTTTAATACGTTCAGTGGCAGTATTAGTAATTGCTTGCCCCTGTGCTTTGGGATTAGCCACGCCAGCTGCAATTATGGCAGGAATGGGAGTTGCCGCACGTCAAGGGATTTTATTTAAAGATGCAGCTTCATTAGAAAATGCCGGAAAAATTGATACTGTGGTATTAGATAAAACTGGAACCCTTACCATAGGCAAACCACAACTAATTGAATTTATTATAATTAATTCTCAAAATTATAACAAAAAAGATTTCTTACAAATGGCAGCAGCAGTAGAAACACATGTTAGCCACCCATTAGCCAATGCAATTTTACAAAGTGCTAAACAAATAGAAGATTTAATTATTCCCAATGCTAATAATATTAATGTTGAAGCTGGAAGTGGAGTTTGTGCCAATGTAGATAATTACGGTTTAGTAAAAATAGGTCTGCCGGAATATTGTGAAATAAGTCTGCCGGAAAACTTAAATGAAATATGGCAACACTCATCTATCGTTGCAATATCAAATAAAAACAATCAAGCCATATTTGCAATAGCAGATTCTTTACGAGATGACAGTATTGAAGCAATTAATACAATAAAAAAACAAGGAATTGATATTGGTATAGCCAGTGGCGATCAAAATAGCACAGTACAATATATTGCTAATCTACTTAATATTGATAAAGCTTATGGCAACAGCCTACCACAAGATAAATTATCAATTATTAAACAATTGCAAAAACAAAATCATATAGTAGCAATGGTTGGCGATGGAGTGAATGATGCAGCCGCATTAACACAAGCTAATATAGGAATAACATTAAGAGGAGGGACAGATATTGCTGAACACAGTTCATCTGTAACATTAATGAATCGTTCAATTATGCAGGTTGCAGACACCATTAGTATTGCAAGAGCTACACTTAATACTATACGACAAAATCTATTTTTTGCATTTATTTATAATATATTAGGCATTCCATTAGCCGCAATTGGATTATTAAGTCCAGTATTAGCAGGAGGAGCAATGGCATTAAGCTCAATTTCAGTATTGATCAACGCGGTGCGTTTGAAACATTTTAAGCCGATAAAGAAATAAATTGTATATTTTAATTATTTATTCTGTGCTAATTGTTTAATTAGCAATGATTTTAATATTCTTTTTCCAGTTTCAACACCTGGTTGATCATAAGTATTTACCCCAAACATGATTCCTACTGCACTGGTTAATAATTCATAATAGTAGAATAAATAACCCAAATGCCACTCATCTAATTTATCTATTGTAATTACATCTACACTTAATCCCTCGTTAATAAGAGCACGCATCGTAGCATCGCACTGCATATTAACTAAATTACTCATAGAAATATTCTTTATAAAATCTAATTCTTCTAAATAATCTAAACTTAAATCAGGAATTTTATCGTCAAAATCATGATCGATTACTTTTATAAAAGACACTGTTTTATCTTTGGTACCATCCATAATCAATTGTAAAAAAGAATGTTGATCACGACTACCTATTAGTCCAATTGGAGTAAGTCCAAAACGTGTACAACCTAATTTTTTTCCTAAACTTTCTGCCCAAAGTTGAATATACCAATCATTAAATCCAACTAATCTTTCGCAATAACTAAATAATACATTTATTTTTGCATAATTATGTGTAGCATAGTGATATGCTTTTTGTAAAATAGTATCATCTTTTTCATTGATAAAATTACTTTGACAATCAGCACCTCCTTGCAAAAGTGCACGTGCATCTAATCCTAATGCTACCATAGGAATTATTCCTATTGCACTTAACACGCTAAATCTACCACCAACATTTGAAGGTATATGAAAAACTTTTGCGTTGTTTTTATTAGCAAATTTTTCTAAATTCGTCCCTTTATCTGTGATAAAAACAAAATTATCACTAATATTTTGAGGTTTATAAAAATCTAAAATAAGTTTAAGTAATGCAATTATTTCAGTTGTTGTCCCTGATTTTGATGAAATGATAAATATAGTTTCTTGAAAATTGATTTCTTGCTTTATTTGATTTAAATGTAGACTATCTACATTATCTAAAATGTGTAAGCGTGCTTTTCTTTTTTTTGCAATTAGGGCATTATCAATAGCTTTTATTCCTGTTGATGAACCACCAATTCCAATTAATACAATATTATTATATTTTTTATTTTTAAAGAAATTTTCCGCTTCATTTATTATTTCATCTCCCAAATATGGTAGATGATAGTAACCAATATCTCCCTCTTCT
>JAFWUA010000087.1 GCA_017518785.1 Neisseriaceae bacterium | reverse complement strand
TCTAATTGCTTGTTAGAGACCCCTGCAAAACTCGTCATTCTGAATTTCACGAAGTGAAATGAAGAATCTAACTTATTGTTTATAAAGATTCTTCGCTACGCTCAGAATGACGAGTAATAGAAAAAATCGAGTTTTGCAGGAGTCTCGTTAAGTAAAAAGATTATTCACAGCCCCTTCACTTCGTTCAGGGCGACAAGTCGGTTCAGAATGACGAATGAGAAAAAAGTGGGTTTTGCAAAAGTTTCAGACTTAAACAAAAAAACGGCAGATAAACCTTAATCTGCCGTTTTTGTTAAACCATCAAAATCAACCAAACAAATCCATACGAATACGATTATCTGCTTTAAGTTTATTTACCACATCAATCGCTTGTTCTTGACTCATTGTGCCGTATTTCATAAATATTTTAACCAAAGCGTCTGTAATACCTGTGCCAACGGTATTTGTGCGACCACAAGCGTAGATTAAAGCGTTATCATTGTTTATCCAACGATATATTTCTTCGCCATTGACCAAAAACTCGTCCTGCACATAATAGCCTTTTTTCTCTTCGGTGAAAGCTACATTCACATGAGTTAAAACACCATCATTCAAAGCTTTTTCCCATTGATTTTGATAATGGTATCCACCAATTCGATTGCTATTTCCAAAGAATAACCACGCAGGTCTTGGGTGTTTTTGCAAATCTGATAAAAAACCTACCATCGGTGCAATGCCAACGCCTGCGGCAATCATAATTACGGGTTTATCGTTTTCTTCAATATGAAAATCGGTATATCGCAAGATGGCATCAATTTCATCACCTATTTTTAGTTCATTTATTAAATATGAAGAACATTTGCCTAATTGTTTTTCGCCTTTATCATTGGTAAAGACATTCATTCCCACCGTCAGTCGCAATAAGTTACTATTGTCTGATGATGAACCTACCGAATAACTACGTGGAGTTTGGCTATCAGGAGGAGTTATCATTAATAAATCACCACCCTGATATTTGGTATTTTCCGGCAGTCTAAATAATAATTCCCATGCTTCACGTTTAGTAGTTTCAGGATTATCCAAACGGTTTTTGGCAATTAATGTTGCTTTGAGAGATAAATCATCTTGGAGAGCATTATCTTCTTTTACATCTGCCTTTACTCCCAAATATTGGCATACATCGGCAAACCACTCTTGCCAAGCGTTGTTTGGAGAGCCATCTGCACATTTAATTGGCATAATCTCATTAGCACCACATGATTTTAGCGTTGCATCTAATTTTTTACCCCCACCGCAGAAGTTTTTAAATTCCGAATCACCCAAAGCAAAAAAAGCATATTGCAGACTATCCAAATTCACGCCGTGCAATGTTTCCTCCAGTGCTTTACCATTTTCAGGGATTTCGCCATCTCCTGCGGTAGAACATAAAAACAATGCTATTTTTTGTTGTTTTAACGAGTCAGCTTGCACTGATAACATCGACATTGCTTGAGTATTTACCCCTTTTTCGTTTAATTTTTGGGCTGTTTTGAGTGCCAATTTTTCCGCATTACCTGTTTGTGATGCGTATAAAACCAAAACATTATCGTTGCTTGTAACTTTTATTCTCTTAGCAGCAACATTTTTTAGCGTGCGTTTAATATATGTATAAACACCTGATAACAAAAAGAAAAATAAAACACTACCAACAATTAGATTAACAGGTTTAGAAGATTTCCCTGCCCATTCGCCTAAATGCAAGGCACGCACCCAATTTGTTTTTGGTACAGAACTTTCTTTTAAACTACCGTCTTTTTGCATAGAAAAGTTTTTAAGACTGCCGGAAACATTCATTTGAATAGTAGTTCCCATTTTGCCACGTGCCACAGACACTACATTAGCCAATTTGCCCTGATTATTTAAATTGTTCAAAATTTGTACAATCGGCATATTTTGGGGCTTCTCCTTTTGCATACTAACTTTGTCGCCGCTATTACCCATAAAATACCAGTGATTTGACATCATCACCGCTGTTACAGGCAATACCAAGCAAACAGGCAACAAATAAACTCCCAAACCATTATGCCAAGAAATCAATGAGTTACGAAATTGCGGACGCACCATAAAAATCAAGCCTATGAAAATTAATCCCAACATCGCCCATGAAGCAATTTCCATAATCAACTTACCAGCCTTGCCCAACAATAATTGCTTATGTAACCCTTTGGCAGTATTATAAATTTTAGAATCCATACCTCCTGTTTTTACAAAAGAGCCGTTACTTGTAGAATACGCTTTTAATTGAGAGCCCTTGCCAGCTGCCACCCACACCAGTTGAGAATTATTAGCGTCCTGATACACCGATGATACTTCCACACCTTGTTCTTGCAAGTTTTCTACAATATTTGCAATCTGCGAAGCATTTTCACCCCAAGCTGTTTTAGCATAATCAGGGCTTTTCATATCACCAATTGCCAAAATGAAACCAGTGATTAAGATAATCGCAAAAATAGGGGCAAGAATTAGCCCCACATAACGATGAATTTCCCAGAAAAATTTTTTCATTTTTAAAACTTAACCTCTTAAAATTAAAATTTAAAATAACATTGATCCGCTGTTGATAGTAGATGCGTATCCTTAATCTTTTCTTAAAACAAACAGAAGATATTAGATTTGATATTTTGAGACTCCTGCAAAACTCGTCATTCTGAATTTCGCGAAGTGAAATGAAGAATCTAACTTATTGTTTATAAAGATTATTCGCTACGCCAAGAATGACGAGTAATAGAAAAAATCGAGTTTTGCAGGAGTCTCTTATATTAAGTATAACTTTACTGTTTGTATTCCGATTAAATTACTTGTCACTTGCTTGTTATTAGTCTATTCATAAGCAAAAGCCAACAAGACGGTTTTGCCTACGGCATTATGATAATATAGTCAGATTGATAGCAAAATCAACAATATTTAGTTAAGAGAAAAACAATGAATAAAATTTATATCATGCTAATTGGGGTTATTTTATTAGCGATTAGTGCATGTGGTAAAGACAACGATGCCTTAAAAGCATATAAAGAAAAAGAAACTCTATCAAACAAACAAATCACCGTTATCAATTTATGGGCACCTTGGTGCGGACCGTGCCGACAAGAAATTCCTGAATTATCAAGATTTGCCAAAGATAATCCGGAAATTGGAGTAGTTGGCATTGCTTTTGATAAACGCAAAAATATTGAAAAATTCCTAAAAACCACACCGACAAGCTACCCTATCCGCTATCTTGATGGCGATGCTACCGGTGTTATGATGAAATTTGGCAACAAATCAGGTGGCATTCCTTATACTATGGTTTATGCACCATCATGCGATTTTAAAAAATCACATGTAGGACCTGTAAATGCCAAACAGATAAAAATAGTTGTGGAAGAGGCAAAAAAAGAATGTACTAATTGAAACTAATAAAAATTCAATAGTCTGCCGGAAAAGTTTGTATTGCATAAAATTCTTTCCGGCAGACTATCAAGTGTTTTTACGCCATTCATGGTATTAGGCATAAATCAGGAAGAAATATGACTCTTTCCTTTAACAAAACTTCAAACCACGCCTTATAAAGGGTTGGTACGGTGTAATTTTAAGGATAAATAATTGCTACATACTTATTTTCACGGTTTTTTATTGATGGCAAGTATGATTATTGCCATTGGTGCCCAAAATGCTTTTGTCTTAAAACAAGGGTTACTTAAACAAGCAGTTTTCACAGTTGCATTTATTTGTTTCTTATGTGATTTTTTGTTAACAACCGCAGGCGTATTGGGTTTGGGAGAAATATTTTCCATGTCGCCGATTTTGGCAAAAATTCTATCTTTATGTGGAGTGATTTTTTTAGCGTGGTATGGTTTTAATGCTCTACGTCGTGCGATAAAACCTACCACTCTTACTCTTACCCAAGATAAAAAATATTCTTATTTTAAAATTGTGGCACAAACTTTGGCAGTAACCTTGCTTAATCCACATGTCTATTTAGACACAATGGTAATAGTTGGCACTGTTGGTGCAAGATTAGCAGCTACGCAAAAATGGACATTTTTATTTGGCTGTATTAGTGCGTCTTTTTTATGGTTTTTTTCGCTTGCATATGGGGCAAGGTTATTACTACCATTATTCAAACGCCCTATCACATGGCGAATATTAGACGGTGCAATTGCAATTATTATGTGGACTATTGCTTTATCCTTGCTTTTATCGGTTATAAAATAGCAATTGTTTCCGGCAGACTTTGTCTGTGTTTCTTAAAGTAACCGTTCTTTTAACTTCAATTGTAAAGGAAATGTTTATGACGACAAAAACTGATGCACAAGCTACCATCAAACCTAAAAAGTCCGTTGCCTTATCAGGTGTTGCCGCAGGTAATACTGCATTGTGTACTGTTGGTAGACGTGGCAACGATTTGAGCTATCGTGGTTATGATATTTTAGATTTAGCTAAAAATTGTGAATTTGAAGAAGTGGCATACTTGCTAATACACGGCTGTCTTCCCAACAAGCATGAATTAGCATCATATAAAAATAAATTATGTCGAACACGTAATCTGCCTGCCAATGTATTGCAAGTTTTAGAAAATATCCCAGCAGCAGCACACCCTATGGACGTATTACGTACCGGAGTTTCAGCATTAGGATGTACTCTACCGGAAAAAGATAATCACCCAGTTGCAGAAGCACGCGATATTGCCGATAAACTATTAGCATGTTTGGGTAGCATGTTATTGTACTGGTATCACTTTTCTCATCATGGCATTGCTATTGATTTAGATAGCGAAGAAGAAAGCATAGGTGGACATTTCTTACACCTACTGCATGGCAAACGTCCAAGTGAAGAACAAATTCATGCCATGCACGTTTCTTTAATTTTATATGCCGAGCATGAATTTAACGCATCTACCTTTACCTCTCGTGTAATCGCAGGTACTGGTTCTGATATGTACTCTGCAATTTGTGGTGCAATTGGGGCTCTTAAAGGACCAAAACACGGTGGTGCAAATGAAGTGGCATACGATATTCAAAGCCGTTATCGCACCCCAGAAGAAGCAGAAGCGGATATTTCCAAACGTGTTGATAATAAAGAAATAATCATAGGTTTTGGACACCCTGTATATACAGTTTCAGATCCACGCAATGTTGTAATCAAAGACATAGCACGTTCACTATCGCGTACTACTGGTGGTATGAATTTATTTAATATTGCCGAACGCATTGAAAGCTTAATGTGGAATAAGAAAAAAATGTTTCCTAATTTAGATTGGTTCAGTGCGGTGTCTTATCGTCAAATGGACGT
>JAFWUA010000086.1 GCA_017518785.1 Neisseriaceae bacterium | reverse complement strand
GGCACCACAGGTTTGATTACCTATATGCGAACTGACAGCGTAAATTTAGCGGCAGACGCTGTGGCTGAAATTCGACAATATATTGCGGAGAAAATCGGCGAAGAATATTTGCCCAAATCCGCAAATTTATACAAAACCAAATCCAAAAACGCTCAAGAAGCGCATGAGGCCATTCGCCCCACTTCGGTGTTTCGCACGCCTGAAATGGTCAAACCCTATTTATCGGCAGAACAATTCAAACTCTACCGTATGATTTGGCAACGCACAGTTGCCTGTCAAATGGCAGCCGCCAAATTTGATGCGACAACCGTTGATTTAAGTTTGGGCAAAGGCGTTTTCCGTGTATCAGGGCAAGTGCAAACCTTTGCAGGCTTTTTATCGGTGTATGAAGAAGGACGCGATGATACGGAAGATGACGAAAACGCACGGCTGCCTGAAATGAAAGTGGGCGAAACCTTGCCTTGCGATAAAGTATATGGCGAACAACATTTCACCCAAGCACCGCCCAGATATTCCGAAGCGTCTTTGGTTAAAGCGTTGGAAGAGTTTGGTATCGGCAGACCATCGACTTATGCAGGCATTATCAGCACCTTAAAAGACCGCGAATATGTGGTGATTGACCAAAAACGCTTTATTCCCACCGACACAGGCGATATTGTCAATAAATTCTTGACCGAACATTTTACGCAATATGTCGATTACGACTTCACCGCAAAATTAGAAAATCAATTAGACGAAATCGCACAAGGCAAAAAGCAACGCATTCCCGTCATGCGTAAATTCTGGAAAGACTTTTCACAACAAGTACAAGAAAAAGCTGGCATTGAGCGAGCCAAAATCACTACTGAAAATTTGGAAGAAGACTGCCCACAATGTGGTAAAAAATTACAAATTAAATTTGGCAGACGCGGCAGATTTATCGCTTGTACCGGTTATCCAGAATGTAACTATACACGTAATATAAACCAAACCGCCGAAGAAGCAGCTGAAAATGCCAAAGTTGCTACTGAAGCTATTGAAGGTCGAGAATGCCCAAAATGTGGTGGTCAGTTGGTATATAAACAAGGTCGCTACGGCAAATTTATTGGCTGTGCAGCATATCCCAAATGCAAACATATTGAACCTTTGGAAAAACCAAAAGATACAGGGGTGGCGTGTCCAGAATGTGGTAAAGGATACTTGGCAGAAAAGAAAAGCCGATATGGCAAGATTTTTTACAGTTGTTCTACCTACCCAGATTGCAAATACGCCGTATGGAATCCCCCTGTCGCCGAACCTTGCCCAAAATGTGGCTGTAAAATTCTCACCATCAAAACCACTAAGCGACGTGGCACAGAGAAAGTATGTCCCATTAAGGAATGCGGATACAGCGAAGTCATCGAGCCACCTGTGAAATAAATAACAATTATGTTAGATAATGATTTGCGTCAATTAGCATAAAAAGGTGTGGTATCAAACCATGATTAATGAAACACTTCGCTACACATTTGACTCTGATAATGACACAGTTATCGCACAGCTGTTGAAGAACATTCTGCGAGGTTTATTAAAGTTTATAGATTGAACTTTTTGTTTTATCGTGAATTTTGCGAAAGTTCATTCAATAATCTGCCGGCAAGTATGGTTAAAACTTTTCCGGCAGAACATGTTTTGAAATCTTTGCAAAACTCGTCATTCGTAACATTGAACGAAGCGAAATGGAATAAAAAGATTCTTCACATACCCTTCGCTTCGTTCAGGGCTACGAGTAGGTTCAGAATGACGAATGAGAAAAAAGTGGATTTTTCAAAGGTTTCCTTTTACAAATATTCTGAATTAAACCTTTTATCGTGCAATATTTTTGTTATCGTATCCACAATCGTCTGGGTACTTGCATCTATTTCTAAATTGATTAAATCGCCAACTTGACGTTGTGAAAATAAGGTTCTTTGTAAAGTTTCAGGGATTAAATGTACGCAAAATTCATTTTTTACAACTTCACCAATTGTTAAACTACAACCATCTAAACCGACAAAACCCTTATTAAATACATAACGTTGTAGATGTTCCGGCAGACTAAACCATAAGGTTTTGCGGTTTTCATCTTGTTCTATTTTTGTAATTTCAATTGTGGCAATAATATGTCCGCTCATTATATGTCCTCCGATTTCATCGCCAAATTTTGCAGCACGTTCAATGTTAACACCATTGCCAACTTTAAGCTTGCCCAAATTGGTTTTATTAAGAGTCTCCTGCATTAGGTCAAATGACACCGTATCATTTTCAATATAAGTAATGGTTAAACAACAGCCGTTATTAGCCACAGATGCACCAATGCTTAAATTATGCGTAAGTTCGTTTGGTAATTGCACCTTAATTCGCCGTAAATTAGGTAAATCGTTGATTGCAACTACTTTACCTATACCTTGAACAATTCCTGAAAACATTTTGGATATACCTTGTAAGTTAATTAGTAGATATTGTAACGAAAAATCAAACAGTTTGGTTTTGAAAAAAACTCTTACAAAACCCATCGTTTTGAATGTGGTGTAGCAGAACGAAAATATAACAAGTTGTTTTACAAAGAGATATATTAAAATAAAGTCTGCCGGAAAAGCTTATAAATTTTTCCGGCAGACTTTATTTAATATAAATAATTAAAAATTTAAAGGATAATTTATTCGTTAATTCCTCTTTCATAGGCTTGTTGTTCTTGCAGTAATTCAGGGTGAAATATTGCCATTGTAATGCCACACAAATTGAAAAAAATTACTGAAAAACCTAATCCTGCTAATGCGGCTAACCACATATTGCGGCGTGGATAGTCTTTACCATAGTTTTCTTTAACAAATTTTTGCTGTTTTTTACCAATGGCAAAATACCACACAAACAATGCGATTAAAAGGAAAAACACCCAAAAGGCAGGCACAAAAATTAGCAAAAGTAAAGAAACTACAATAAATATTACTGCTGTAATCCAATTAGCTTTTGCCATAGAATCATTGCCCAAATTTTTCCAATTCATTGCATGTAAGGCACAGGCTACCGGTAGACCAAACAATACCGCAAAACTGCTTGACCATGCTGGATTAAACAAAGGTGGTGCATCACCAGGCATGTCCAATGATGATTGAGGTGCTTCGTAAGGGTTGTAAGACATAATTAAACTCCATTTTCAGATTTTATAAGTAATACGACCTTGATTATCTATATCAAGATAGTTTGGAATAATATCTTCCTCGGTTAACTCTTTAATTTCTTGTGCAACACTATTGGTATTATCAAGACGTGGACCAATAGCTTTTTGCTGAATAAAAGAATAAATCACACCATCGACAAATTCACCTTGACGATTAATGCGAATATTCACTAGTGGTGCATAAGCTGATATTCCTGATAAATTCATACCGTATGGTGTAGCAAAATTGCCTAAACTATATGCAATAAAACGATTTTTATATACTTCAATGGCACGGGCAACATGTGGTCCATGACCATAGATTACATCAGCACCGTTGTCGATGCAAAATCTTGCTAATTCTCGTAAATTACCGCGATTTTCACCTAAAAATGTTTCACTGCCATAAGGTAAGTTTCTGCGACTTTTACCCTCGGCACCGCCATGCACCGATACAATCAAAATATCTACTTGGGGTCGCAAATCAGTCAAAATGCGTTTAACCGTAGTCAAATCGGTGTGCATTAAGGTGTAGTTATTATGTCCAAAAGCAGTAATTCCGTATTTTATGCCATCTTTTTCAATAATGGCGTATTCATTGCGACCTTTGATGCCTGCATATTTAATGTCTTGTTGGTCTAATACTTTTTCGGTAGATTCAATACATGACATGCCAAAATCATTAGCATGATTATTTGCCATGCTTAAAAAGTCGTATCCTGCATCCTTTAGGTATTTTGCATAACGTGTTGGCATGCGAAAAGCGTAGGTATTTTTACCGGTTTTTAAAGTTGTGCCTCCATCGCATAATGCACCTTCTAAATTGGCTAGTGCTAAATCTGCTGATGAGGTATAAATTTTGGAATCGCGAAAAATACTTTCACCATCATCCACAGGCAACATAACCGCAGGATAGGTGGTTCCCATCATAATATCGCCAGATAAAGAAATAGTAATCTCTTGTTCTTGTGCTAACAATACTTTGGATGAAACCAAAGACAAGACAAGTAACCATAATAATTTATTCATTAAATAGTACCAGTAATTAAATCACTTGAAACTTTTATAATTGTAAAGGAAAGATTATATGAGTTCAATGTATAGTTTCCGGCAGAATTATGATATTTTACATATTGAAAAGCAAGCTACTTATGGCGTAGAATGGGACGTTTGTTTAATATACTATGAAAGCTGCCATCTATGGACTTAAAAGAACTTGATGTTTTATCAAATAAAAATATTGGCGAACACTGGTATTACTGGGCAAAGGCACGAGCCGTTTTGAAAATAATCGATAAACAACAGGTTACCACAATATTAGATATTGGTGCCGGTTCTGGATTCTTCTCGGAATTTTTATTAGAAAATTCATCAGCACAAGAGGCTTGGTGCGTTGATATTAATTACGAAAAGGAATATGATGATTATGTTAATAATAAACCAATTCATTTTAGAAAATCCGTTGATTCAGTTAATGCTGATATAGTATTATTAATGGATGTATTGGAACATGTGGAAGATGATGTTGCATTATTAAAAGAATATATTCCCAAGGTTCCACAAAATTCACATTTTTTAATTTCTGTTCCAGCATTTAAGTTCTTATGGAGTTCGCATGATGTTTTTTTAGGACATTATCGCCGTTATACTTTAAAAACTTGTGCAGAAAGTATAAATAAATCAGGTTTATATTTACAAAAATCTTGTTATTTTTATGGTCTTGTTTTTCCTTTGGCAGCAATTTTACGTCTATTACAAAAAATTAAGACATTTACTCCAAAAGAAAATAAATCCCAACTTACTAAACATAGTGCTATATCAAATATGCTGTTTAAATTTATTTGCAAAATAGAACATTCTTTTATGCTTTATAACAAACTTGCTGGAATTACTGCATTTTGTTTAGCTAAAAAATAATTAATTTTTAAATACTTTATATTTAGAAATAATAAATGTTAAAGTTGTAACCACACTTAATGGAATTACAATTGCCCAAAATCCGCGTATATGAAGCATATTGGTAAAGAATAAAATTAAAATTTCATATAATGCTAACATTGATAAGGATAACATAAGAAATTTTAAGGGATTGGCTGCTTTTTGAAATGTCAAAAAACGATGTCCGATGTAAGATACCCAAAATGCAACAAAATAACCAATAATTACGGCAATGGTTTCATGTAATGAAAATATTTTCAAAGTAAGCCATGCCACAGAAAAATTGCTTAAAGTAGCCAAACAGCCAACCAATATAAAGTAAATCATTTGTGATTTTGTGGTATTTTTATTCATCGTGATTTTTTTTTCCATGAACAACAATACCACTGCCGTAACATTGTACAGGTATTTGTGTGGCAATATTACCAAAAATTTCTGATATTACATACACGGGACGGCGTTTGACTTCTTCTGAAACACGACCTAAATATTCGCCTAAAATGCCAATTGATACCAATTGAATACCGCCCAAAAACAAAATCACACTCATTAAAGATGCATAACCCGAAACATCAACGCCAAAAATAAGCGTTTTTGCAACAATCCACAGCATATAAATAAACGCCAATAGGGCAACAAATCCGCCAAAATATGACCAAATTCGTAGTGGTAGCGTAGAAAAACTCATAATGCCGTCTAATGCAAAATTCCATAATTTAGGATAGTTCCATTTGGTTACGCCAGTGGCTCTTTCTGGACGAACATAAGGAATTTCAACTGTTTTTAAGCCACCCCATGCAAATAAACCTTTCATAAAGCGATTGCGTTCCGGCAATGTCCGTAAAATTTCCACCACACGGCGGTCAATCAGACGAAAATCACCCACATTGGCAGGAATTTTTACTCGTCCAGATAACTTGTTAAAAATATAATAAAATCCACCAGCGGTTATGCGTTTTGTTCCAGTATCGGTAGAACGATCTATGCGTTTGCCACAAACTGTATCAACTTTTTGTGTTTGCCAAACTTCGATAAATTGCAGCACCAACTCCAAAGGGTCTTGCAAATCAACATCAGCAATCACATACGCATCTGCTTCAATCGTGTCCAAAGCAGCCGATACTGCTGCTTCTTTGCCAAAATTTCGCGATAATTTCAACAGGTTAATAAAGTTATTATCTTGTTGTAATTCAAGTATTTTTTCAACGGTTTTATCCGTTGAACCATCATCAACAAATACCAAAAAAATATTCGGTAAATAATCTTTCAAAATACGCTGTGTTTCAGATACAAACAATGCTACACTGTCTTCTTCGTTAAAAACTGGTACAATTAAGACAAGGTTAAATCTACTATTCATTTTTATTTCCATAAAATTTAGGTTAGAATGACGCATATTTTACAATTGTATGATAATAAAGACCATGAAATTTGAATATAACAAGCAGTATATAGATGCAATTCTCATAGCGTTGGCTGTAATTTTTCCGATTATTTTAATCGGAGAACCGTTTGCTGACGATTTTTTCAGAATGACTGGCGAAAGAGATTTCTCACGAGATGGTAGGTATATTGTAAACTACCTACTAAAAATATTATCACAAGATAGTTTTTTATTTAATCCATAT
>JAFWUA010000004.1 GCA_017518785.1 Neisseriaceae bacterium | reverse complement strand
TTTTGAAAACGTGCTACATCTTTTTCATCAATTATTTCAAGTTGTCCTAATAATGCTTCACGTTGTTGACGTTTCTGTATTGAACGCAAAACTTCATCTTCTGAAATAACCGATAGAGATTCATCTGGATTACTTAAATATAATTCACTATGATTACCCACCACTGTCGCAGAATTATAACGAGGACTAAACGCTGAATGAAAAGATTTATCTTCATGGGAAGATAAATTAGAACTTACCTCTTGTGGTGCATCAGTAAAAAGCAATTCTTGCACCATGCCAACATCTTCATCTTTTGGTGAAATTTCTTCTTCTTCGTCTTCTACCATGGCAAACTCTGCCATTCTTCTACGTTTGTTAAAGTAACGTAATTCTCGCATATGCCCAAATACTGGTTTTAACGAAATTCCTGATTTTTTGAATGTATCTTGTTCATTGGTAGTGTTTTGTGTATAAGATGCTTGTGCATAAGATGCGTCATCAGAAGAAGGTTCATTCTGATGACGTGTTAAATAAATTAGTTCTAACTCCCACTCTTTCTTCTTTTCTTCTTGCCACCTAAAAACCATAACAATGGCAGCTATAAGAACAATCAGCAGGATACTCAAAATCAAACTCATTGTATTATTAAATTTTTAAACACAGAAGTCTCGCTATTGTAACTCAATTTAAGCTTATCCTGATAAAGATAATTTCTAATTTTCCAAGAAAAAGTTTTTTATAAAGCTTTCCGGCAGACTTTAACATATTGATAAATATATAATTTTAATCTATAAATCTGTAAAAATTTGTATTTATATTATGGATAAAAGGTATAAACACAGACAAGCGGTGCCATCATCTGATATATTAACCGCACATTTTAAATAACAGCCAGCAATGGATAATATTGATATGCACAACAATGATAAAACTATGCTACGCGAACACTTCGATTGGACAAGTGATGAAACTATGGAATCATGGTTAAAGGAGTATTCATCTACCCTATCGGATAATGACAAAAAAACGTTCGAAACAATCCTGCAATTACTATCCCAACACATTCCAGAAGATGCAACAACTCCGGTGGGAGAATCTCTGCATCGTCATTTATTCAAAACCGCAGAAATGGTAGCACAAATGGATTTGCTTCCAGATTCAGTTTTTGCCACATTATCATCTGCTTTTCCTAATTATCTTCCTAATTGGAAAGAGACTTTAACCGAGTCTGCCGGAACAATTGTAGTTAATTTAGTAAAAGGGATTGATCAAATTCAAAAACTCACTGAATTTGCCAAAGTAGATAATTTAGGAACACCAGAAGAACGTGCTCGTCAAGCCGAAACTATGCGTAAAATGCTATTAGCAATGGTTTCGGATATTCGTACTGTATTGATTAAATTAGCAATGAGAACGCGTACCATGTTGTACTTGGGACGTGTGCCGGATAATCCTACTAAACGTGCAATTGCCAAAGAAACTATGGATATTTTTGCTCCATTAGCAAATCGTTTGGGGGTATGGCAATTAAAATGGCAGTTGGAAGATTTGGGATTTCGCTATCAAAATCCTGACGAATATTTAGAAATTGCAAAAGCACTAAATGAGCGTAGAGATGAACGTTTGTCATATATTGCAGAGTTTTCCGGCAGACTAAAACATGAATTAAATGAAGCAGGTTTAAGATGCGATGTGATGGGAAGACCTAAACATATCTATTCCATCTATCGCAAAATGAAGAAGAAACATCTTGATTTTTCAGGATTATATGATATTCGTGCCGTGCGAGTTTTAGTAGAAACTGTGCCGGAATGCTATACCGCATTAGGAATAATTCACAGTTTATGGCAACCTATACCAGGTGAATTTGATGATTACATTTCTCACCCCAAATCAAACGATTATCGTAGTTTACATACAGTAATTGTAGGTCCCAATAATAAGGGAGTAGAAATTCAAATTCGCACCTTTGAAATGCACGAATATGCAGAATTTGGTGTAGCAGCTCACTGGCGTTATAAAGAAGGTGGCAGAGGTGATTCTGCATACGAACAAAAAATAGCTTGGTTACGTCAGCTATTAGATTGGCGTGAAAATATGGCAACTTCTGATAAAGATAATATTGCCGCAGCCTTTCAAACCGAATTATTCCAAGACACAATTTATGTATTAACTCCACAAGGCAAAGTATTAGCTCTGCCGGAAGGCTCTACTCCAATCGATTTTGCCTACGGCTTGCATTCTGATATAGGAAACCGCTGTCGCGGTGCCAAAGTAAATGGACAAATGGTTCCATTATCCACGCCATTGGAAAATGGACAGCGAGTAGAAATCATCACAGCCAAAACCGGTAATCCATCACCAGATTGGCTACATCAAGGTTGGGTAAAAAGTAGCAAAGCTATCAGTAAAATTCGTAGCTTTATTCGTTCTCAAAATATCGATTCTGTTAAGGAAAACGGCAAAAACCTATTGGATAAAATCCTCTCTCGTTTGCCAATTCAGCTAAATGTACAAAAACTATCAGAACGTTGTGGATTTAATGCAATAGATGATTTTCATATTGCATTAGGACAAGGCGATGTTAGCACTCATGCAGTAGAAAAAATTATCGCTGAACTTCTTCCGGCAGACAAAAAAGATGACACCCCTGATAAATTAATTCGCGATAGCAAACGCCAACGCAATAATCGCAACGGTATCATAGTTAATGGCGAATCAGGTTTATTGACTACTTTGGCAAAATGTTGCAAACCAGCACCACCAGATGAAATTGTGGGGTTTGTTACTCGTGATAAAGGTATTTCCATTCATCGCAAAGGCTGTACTTCCTTTGAACACCTTGCAATATCACACCCAGAAAAAATCATGTCAGCGGTATGGTCGGATAGTTACACTCAAAATGTCTTCCCCATCGATATCGAAATCTATGCACGAGACAGAAATGGATTATTACGCGATGTATCCGATATTTTCTCTCGTAATAAAATTAATTTAATCGGAGTTAGAACTCAAACCAAAGAACAAATGGCAACCATGTATTTCACCGTTGAAGTAAAACAAGTAGAAGAATTGCCAAAAGTGTTTGCCAATTTAATGGAAGTAAAAAATATATTAAGCGTACGCCGTATATAAAGATTTCCGGCAGACTGAAACCTTTGCAAAACTCCTCATTCTGATTCTGAACGCAGTGAAGGTGAAGAATCTAATTATTTGTTAAATAAAAATATTATTATTCACAGACCCTTCTCTTTGTTCATGGCGATAAGTCGGTTCAGAATGACGAATGAGGAAAAAGTTAGTTTTGCAAAGGTTTCAGATTGTTAAAAATACATAAAGACAAAAAAGTCTGCCGGAAAAATTTTTTAAATACTTTCCGGCAGACTTTAATTAAATTGTCAAACAACTATAAATTTTGTTTAGCTTCAATTAATTCACGAGCAGCATCATCGACAGGCAATTGTTTTAATGCTAATTCAAATGCTTTTTTAGCATCATCGTTTTTTCCTTGTGCCAAGTAAATATCTCCTTTTAATTCTGCCAAGCGTGCCGCAAATTCGGGTTCGACTTTTTCGTTCAGAACGCTCAATGCGTCATCGAATTTGCCTTGTTGCAAATACACCGTTGCCAATCTTTGTACCACTGTGGCTCGAATTAAGGGGTGTTTTTGTGTTTGCAAAAGCCATTTTAAGTGATTTGCAGCTTCATCATATTTGCCGTTTGCAAATGCGTCATCAGCAGTAATCAGCGTGGCTTGGGCAGCAGCAAAGGTTTGCGGATATTCGCTTTGAATTTTTTGTAAGCTTTTGAGAGCATTAGACTTATCACCTTTACTCATTGCTGCAACAAATTCATTATCATACAAAGTGGCTGCACGTGAGTTGCGTTGTTCTATTTGCCCTTTCCACACAATATTGCCTAAATACAGTGTTGCGGCAATTAACATTGCCAAAAACACCCAACGCCCCCACAATTTCCACGCTCGTTTGGCGTTTTCTAATTCTTCTTGGTCTTGTAAGTCTAATGCCATTTTAAATACTCCATTGATTAAATTCGTTTTACTCGTTTTACTTTCAAAATATTCTTCGTTGGCTCGCCTTGCCGTATTATTTATACTGCCTGCGGCTCGCCGCCTTGACTA
>JAFWUA010000085.1 GCA_017518785.1 Neisseriaceae bacterium | reverse complement strand
TCTGTTATTTTGAGCTTTTTTGAAAAAACATACGCATTAGGCAATAAAAAAGAACAAAGTCAAGCCGCATTACTCGCTTCGATGCGGATTATGTCTGATTCTGAACGTAATATCGAATCTTACAGCAATGGGCAGAAAAAATCCATGATGGAGATTATGATTTTGATAAAAACATACTGCTATTGCTTGTCGCTGACGAACGTAAACAGGTAGGTGCTCAAAAAGAATTATTAGATAAATTAGAAAAACTTCCAGTAAAAAAAGGAAGATTCTTCAATGAGGACATCTTGGATCGTTTAAGATTATTTTATATAGTAAAATCGCTACCGCACGATGAAGCTTTGAATAAACTCAACAGCTTATTAAATGAGGCATTAGAAAAAAATCCTAATAATACTCAATTGTTATCACGACTATATCATTCTCGTGGCAATTTCTATGCGGACTATTTGCATCAACCAGAAAACGCAGTCAGCGATTTAGAAAAATATCTACAATTTGATGAAGAAAATCCAGATGCACAAAATGCTTTGGGGTATACCCTGCTATCTATTTCCGGCAGAGTCGATGAGGGAGTGTTATTAATCGAAAAAGCATACAAAAAAATGCCAGACTCTCCCGCAATTCAAGACAGTTTAGGCTGGGGATATTACTTGCAAGGAAAAGTTAAAAAAGCTTTGCCTTATTTGCAAAAGGCATTTTCTAAAATGCCAGAGGCAGAAATAGCTGCACATTTAGGCGAGGTTTTGTGGGAATTAAACCGCAAAGATGAAGCACGCGAAGTTTGGCAAAAAGGTTTTAACAAAGAGTCAGATGATTTCGTCTTAAAAAATACTTTGAAAAAATATCAAGTTACATTTGAATAAAAACTTTTCCGGCAGACTTAACGCTATGACTAATACAAAGTCTGCCGGAAAATAACTTGTTTTATATTATTTCAATATTTGAAATATACAACAGATTAAGTATAATCATAAACCTTGCACGCAGTGCGTTTTAACAACCATTACCATATAAGGTCTAATTTAATGAATACATCATGCAAATTTCAGCGTGGTTCAACTGTAACAACGTTGATTTACGGACTGTTGATTGCCGTATTAGTTTTATATTTTCTGATTCGTTTGATATTGTCTGGTACGCGTATTGCACCAGAGGACGTTTCTGATATAGCTGTAAATAACCGTATCCAGTCAGTTGGTATAGTTAAAGTATCTGATGGCGTTGAACCTGGAAGTCGTACCGGAGAACAAGTTTTCCAAAAAATATGTATTCAATGTCATGATACCAATGCAACTATTCAATTTTCACCTAAATTAGGTAACAGTGCAGATTGGGCTCCACGTATTGCAAAGGGTTATGAAACCTTGATTCAAAATGCAATAAACGGTTTTAATACCATGCCAGCACGTGGTGGTGGTTTGGATTTAACCGATGATGAAGTTGCACGTGCCATTGCCTTTATGGCAAATCAATCTGGTGCAAACTTTACTGCACCAGGTGAAGGTGAAGCAACTGATGCAGCACCAGCAGATGCAGTTAATCAAGAAGTAGCACCAGAAACGAGTGCTCAATAATTAAAAATGATTTAATCAACGCACCATTTTTGGTGCGTTGCTTATTTTGTAAAAACCGTATTAAAGAGAGTCCTGCAAAACTCGTCATTCTGAATTTCACGAAGTGAAATGAAGAATCTAACTTATTGTTTATAAAGATTCTTCGCTACGCTCAAAATGACGAGTAATAGAAAAAATCGAGTTTTGCAGGAGT
>JAFWUA010000084.1 GCA_017518785.1 Neisseriaceae bacterium | reverse complement strand
CACTTAACCTTAATGTGTCGAGATTTAAGTGAATTGGGAACTTACGCACGTGTTGATAATGCTCAATATCGCCTATTGCGTGCAACTACACCGGGTAGCTACACTTTTATTTTAACCGCAAGTCGCGAAGTGCCATCGCGTACACTTCACCCAAAACGTAAAACTATAGGTCTTAGAGTTCCTGATAATAAAATTGCATTGGCATTATTAGAAGAATTATCAGCACCAATGCTTTCATGTACATTAATGCTACCAGATGAAGTCGAACCTCCTTCCGATATTTACGATATTCGCGACACCCTTGATCATGCAGTTGATGTAATGATAGATGGCGGTTGGTGTGGAACAGAACCTACCACAGTTATCGATATGACCGATGGTGTAACCCTTATTAGACAAGGCAAGGGCGATATTAAACCCTTTGGCTTGTAATATTTTTTGATAGCAGAGAGTTTTAGTAAAACTTGTCATTTGAAATTCTTGCAAAACTCGTTTCTTTATTTTGCGATTTTGCGTGATGCGGGAAAATATCTTTATTAAACAGTTTGTTATATTTTTAATTTTACGAAAGTGAAACTATAAAAATGACGAGTTTTGCACTGCTATCAATTACTAAAATAGTGTAGTAAACAAAAAAGTAAGGATATGAAGTATAATTTTGCTTATCGTGTTACAGTGAAATTAAGCATTGTTATCAAGTTTTATATTGCAGAATACTTGTTTAATTTTGTTGTAACAAATTAATTTGATTAAATTAATTGCGTGTAGGTTGCACTTTCTCATCAATATTCCACTAATATTGGAGTAGTCAAATGTATGGCAAATCACAAGGATTTACATTAACTGAATTAATGATTACTGTTGCTGTATTAGCGATTTTGTTATCAATAGCAATACCCACTTATTCTAATCAACAAAAGAAAAATCGCTTGGAAGATGCACGTGCAGCTTTGATAGAAAACGTGTATTTTATGGAACAGTTTTATATTAAAAAACACTCATTTAAGCAAAATTCAACTACATGACCAACTTTACCTCATAAAGCAACTACGTATTTTGATATAGCTTTTACATCATCTGCCAAACAAGAATTGCCCAATCGCTATAAACTGCGTGCATCGCCTAATTCATCATATTCTTCACGTGAAAATCGTTTTTTAGAAATAGATCATCATGGCAATGTGCAATTATGTACAAAAGAAAAATCTCGTAAGTGTCAATCGTTTTAATACTTTGAAATTAATGAAAAAAATTGTCATTACTAACCAACAGATAATCGTGAAATTGTTTTAGTTATTATGGCAGTGTCGTTCTGAACAAAGTAAAGTAGTTGAAGAAAATTGCAAAGCACTATGTGAGACTTGCAGTACAAGAAAATTGGATAAGATTTAGAGGATGTTCCGGCAATCTCTTGCATTGACAACTTGCCCACCAAATGCTACTCAATAAAGTATCTTTCGCTTTTGGCGAGTTGGTGATAGTCCATAATGTATTATTTCTGACCCCAAAGCATTATGTTATAGTTTTTCTCGTCTTTATTCATTAAGGTGTTGCACTTAAAACTTTAATCTGCACAGCCTGAAAACCTATTTACCAAAAACAAAAAACCCTTTCAGGCTGCCTGAAAGGGTTTGTTTGATAAAAACGCTTACTGCACTTTGATTTCCACATCAACGCCTGCGGGCAAGTCGAGTTTCATCAATGCGTCTGTGGTTTTGTCTGTCCAATCGACAATGTCCATTAAACGCAAGTGCGTGCGGATTTCTTATTGTTCGCGTGAATTTTTATGCACATGGGGCGAACGCAAAATGTTTAAGCGTTCAATTTTGGTGGGTAAAGGAATTGGACT
>JAFWUA010000083.1 GCA_017518785.1 Neisseriaceae bacterium | reverse complement strand
TAAATTAATCCTAATGTAAATATTCTTTCATTTTTTTATAGAAATTATAGTCAGTCATAATATCATTATGCCCACAATCTAATTGCCAAAATTCAATATTTTCTTTAAGTAAATCAGCCAAATTTTTAGAATGTTCAATTGGAATAAGTTTATCATTTTTTCCATGTACAATTAGAATTTTTTTACTTGGATTTCTTTTCACAAAATTAGATAAAAATTCATCAGTAGGAATATTATAACGTACTAAAAAAGCTGGTACAATCGGTGCCTTTTGCTTTGCCAATTGTTTGAAATTAAAATAAGGAGAAATTAAAATTAATCTATTTAAATTAAAGTGATTAGCACTTTCCGCTGCCAAACCACTACCAATAGAATAACCCATAATTGTAATTTTATCTTTCTCAAATCTATTTAGTAAATAATTAACCATTTGATGAATATCACCATATAATTCTTTTTCATTTCTTATTTTACCACCACTTTTACCATAACCTTGATAATCAAATACAAAAAAATCATAACCTAATTGAGTATAAAATAAACTAATTTTTCCCCATTGTGCAATATTATTAGCATTACCATGTAAAAACAAAATAGCACCTTTACTTGGATAGTGATTTTGTGCATAAAAATGTAAACCATTCAAATTAACACCTTGTTGGTTTTTAATATTGATTTCTTCAAATGGATTAATAAAATCAAATGAGTAGTTTTCAGGCAATTTTGTTGGAACAAAAATAAATTTCTCTTGGGAAAAATATAAACAACCATTTAATGATAATATGCTGAATATAAACATAATAATTAATAATTTTTTTATTTTTATCATATCGTTAATTCCTCCATAAAAAAATGCAATGCTGTAAAAAACAACATTGCATTTTTTCGAGATTTAGTAACAATTTTATTACACCTTGTCTAAACCAAATGCGGAATGCAGAACACGAGTTGCTAATTCGGTATATTTTTCTGCAATTAGCACCGATACTTTGATTTCAGAAGTAGAAATCATTTGAATATTGATTCCCTCCTCTGCCAAAGTGCGGAACATCGTTGATGCCACACCAACGTGTGAACGCATACCCAAACCTACAATTGATACCTTAACCACAGTATCATCACCAGACACTTCGGTAGCACCAATATGTTCTTTGACCTGATTTAAGATTTCCAAAGCGTTTTTGTAATCGACACGTGGTACGGTGAAAGAAAAATCAGTTGTACCTTCTGCTCCAACATTTTGGATAATCATATCAACTTCAATATTAGCATCAGCCACCGCACCCAAAATTTGGTATGCAATACCAGGCTTGTCTGGCACACCACGCACATTGATACGGGCTTGGTTTTTATCAAATGCAATACCTGAAACTACTACACGTTCCATTTGTTCGTCCTCTTCAAAAGTAATCAATGTGCCGCCACCGCCATCTTCTTCCAAACTGCTTAATACACGTAAGCGAACACGATATTTTCCAGCAAACTCTACTGAACGAATTTGCAATACTTTGGAACCGAGCGATGCCAATTCCAACATTTCTTCGAAAGTAATTTTATCCAAGCGGCGTGCTTCTGGCACTACGCGTGGGTCAGTGGTATAAACACCATCTACATCGGTATAAATTTGACATTCATCAGCCTTTAATGCCGCAGCCAAAGCCACGGCAGATGTATCTGAACCACCACGACCCAAAGTTGTGATATTGCCTTCGGCATCAATTCCTTGAAACCCTGCAACAATAACCACTTTACCTTCTTTTAAGTCTTTATGTATGGCAGTATCATCAATGGTATCAATACGTGCTTTGGTGTGAGCAGAATTGGTTTTAACCGAAACTTGCCAACCTGTATAACTTTTAGCAGGTACGCCAATGCTATTTAATGCCATTGCTAACAAGCCAATTGTAACCTGTTCACCAGTTGCCAAAACCACGTCCATCTCACGTGGATTAGGATTGTTACCACTAACAGCATCTGCCAAAGCAACTAAACGATTGGTTTCGCCACTCATGGCAGAAACTACCACAACAACATCGTCTCCTTGTGCTTTAAATTTAGCGATGCGACGTGCCACATTTTGAATACGTTCTACCGAACCTACTGATGTGCCACCGTATTTTTGAACAATTAGAGCCATTTTGTTTCCAATTTTTCTAATGAGTAAAAATTAAGAAAAAGAAATATTACTTGTAAACAACACAAGTAACAAAAAACCCCCTATTATCCATTTTTCTATATAAAAGTAAAAGTAGATTATTGATATTTTTTCAATGTTTTTTGCATACCAAAAACGTTTTTTCAATTATAAAAAGTCTGCCGGAAAAGGTTTTATAATCTTTTCCGGCAGACTTAAATTACATTAACAAGTGCTTTATTTCAGATTATCCAAATAACGCTCTGCATCTAACGCTGCCTGACAACCAGATGCTGCACTGGTAATAGCTTGGCGATAAATTCTATCTTGCACATCGCCTGCTGCAAAAACTCCTTCAATATTGGTCATGCCAATATTACCATCACGTCCGCCACGAGTTTTGAGATAACCGGTTTCGTCCATATCTAACTGACC
The DNA here is from genome assembly GCA_017518785.1 of Neisseriaceae bacterium. Classification (GTDB taxonomy): domain Bacteria; phylum Pseudomonadota; class Gammaproteobacteria; order Burkholderiales; family Neisseriaceae; genus RGIG9985. The sequence continues at coordinate 12,085 of JAFWUA010000083.1, read as the reverse complement.
TTTGAAAATATCAGTATTCGGCTTATGACCAATGGCAATAAACACACCAGATAGCGATATTTCTTCGACTTTTCCATCGTTATAACGAATACGGATAGCATTTACACCATTATCATCACCCAAAACTTCATCTAAATTAGCATTCAGTTTAAGTTCAATCTTACCTTCTGCAACTTTTGCCATTAGTTTATCTACCATGATTTTTTCGGCACGGAATGTTTCACGACGATGAACTAATGTAACTTTATTGGCAATATTGGCAAGATACAAAGCCTCTTCTAATGCAGCATTACCGCCACCAATTACCGCAACATCTTGTCCTTTATAGAAAAATCCATCACAAGTTGCACAAGCAGACACACCTTTTCCTGAAAATTCTGCTTCACTTGGCAAACCTAAATATTTAGCAGATGCACCGGTAGCAATAATCAAAGCATCACACGTAAAAGTGCCGGAATCACCTTCTAAACGAAATGGACGTTGTTGCAAATTCACAGTATGAATTTGATCAAAAATGATTTCTGTACCAAAACGTTCAGCATGAGCTAAAAAACGTTCCATCAATTCTGGACCTTGCACACCATTAGCATCAGCAGGCCAATTATCCACTTCGGTAGTTGTGGTTAATTGCCCCCCCTGCTGCATACCCGTAATTAATACCGGTTTTAGATTAGCACGTGCAGCATAAACTGCCGCAGTATAACCAGCAGGTCCTGAACCTAAAATAATTAATCTTTCATGTCTTACATTTTCCATAATCTATCCTTTTAAGTTACTTTGTGCGTTTTAAAAACATATCACGCGTCTCAATCGGTTGAATAAAACGCGATAATTCACTCAACGCTTGCAAATATACATCTTGTTTAAAATCAACCACTTCGTCAGCTGGTGCCCAATAATCGTTCCATCGCCACGCATCAAACTCTGGACGTTCGGATATACGCAATGAAATATCGCAATCTCGTCCAATCAATTTGAGTAAAAACCAAATTTGTTTTTGCCCACGAAATACTTTTTTCCAGTTGTGTTGAACCCAATATGACGGCACGTTGTAACGCAACCAGTCTTGGGTCCTTCCCAATATCTTGACGTGATGAGGCGATAAACCAACTTCTTCCATCAATTCTCTATACATGGCAGCAGTTGGACTCTCACCTGGCTTAATTCCACCTTGCGGAAATTGCCAAGAATATTCACCAATACGTCTTCCCCAGAAAACTTTTTTATGTGCATTAGTCAGGATAATGCCGACATTGGGACGATAACCTTCTCTGTCCAACATATCAGTTTTCCCAAATAAAATGGTCGCATTTTCTCATAAAACACATAAGATGTGGCTATAAAATGATTGACGAACCACATGCTTATTTTAATAGATTTTCACTATTAAAAGTCAACCATTATTTGTCATAATAAATTAAAACAAACGAAAGATTAGTTTGTTTTAAAAACAATGGTTTCATGCCATTCGTGGTGTAGTACTGTTTATTACGACTCTCTTGCTCGGATCACTAAACCGAAGTTACACGGATAAATGATTAATGTATGCGATATACTTTTTCCCAATCAATACTTTGCACCCCACGAACTTTCTTAAAATGATTGGCAGCACGATCTACATTGCTACCTTTGGGCAATTGAATGCTAACCGTAGTTGCTGTATTTCGTATCACTGTTGCACCATATTTTTGAGTAGCATCAAGAATATATTTATTGCCAATTTGAGAATCATAGTTGATATGTAAAACATTATTGCTTACATTGTCGGTGTTATTTTTCGATGAGACTCTCGCTACTGGCTTACTCGATACTTCTTGATAAATACACGCATTTAGAACAAACAATGCCATAAAAAGATATACAGTTTTTTTCATGATTATCTAACCTTGAAATTGCCAATTAATCTGCCAAGTTTACCAGCCTTTGAGATTAATGATGGTTAAAATATCGTTTTTTACTCGTATATCAAAAATCTACTTGAAATTCATAAAATAAAAGAATAGAATTGGCGGCTTTCGAATTTTAATTGTTAAGAAGCGTTGGCACAATCCCAGCGTTCGCAAACCAAATGAAGGAAATACATTATGAAAAACGATATTCACCCAGATTATCATGAAGTTGCCATCAACTGTTCTTGTGGCAACAAGTTCACCACTCGTTCTGCTATGGAAAAAGAATCATTTCATGTAGAAGTTTGTTCTGAATGCCACCCTTTCTACACTGGCAAACAAAAAATTGTCGACAGTACCGGTCGTGTAGATAAATTTAATCAAAAATTTGGCAATATGTTCAAACGCTAATTTGTACAAAATTAGAAAAGCACGGCAATTTCAGCCGTGTTTTTATTTTTTAGTGTTTGAAAATCTTTCCGGCAGACTTTTTTGTTACCCTTGTATAAAACATATTAGTTTTTGACAATACACTATTTTTACTATACAATTCCGCCCTTTCCCATTTGGAAATTTAAATAGTTTTCATAGGGTTTTTGATTAACATATTTTTACGGAGTTTTTAAGTCAATGTATGCGGTCATAAAAACCGGTGGCAAACAATATAAAGTTGCTGTCGGCGAAAAATTGAAAGTAGAACAGATACCAGCAGACATCGACAGCCAAATCGAACTTTCTGAAGTTTTGATGATTGCTGACGGTGATGCGGTGAAAGTTGGCACACCATTCGTTAGCGGTGCAAAGGTTACTGCCACTGTCGTGGCACATGGTCGTGGCGAGAAAATTCGCATTTTCAAGATGCGTCGTCGCAAACACTATCAAAAACACCAAGGACATCGCCAGAATTTCACTGAAATTCGTATTGATGCAATTGCTTAAATATTGATTAGGAGTTTTTAACATGGCAAGTAAAAAAGCAGGCGGTAGTTCTAAAAACGGTCGCGATTCAGAAGCTAAACGCTTGGGCGTTAAAGCATACGGCGATGAGTTGATTCCAGCAGGTTCAATCATCGTACGCCAGCGTGGTACTCGCTTTCACGCTGGTGAAAATGTAGGAATGGGTAAAGACCATACCTTGTTTGCAAAAGTTGATGGGTACGTACAATTCTCGGTTAAAGGTGCACTGAAACGTCAAACCGTAAGTGTACGTCCTTATACCGGTGTCGAAGAATAAATCTCACAAGATTTATAAAAAAAGGTGAAAGAATAATCTTTCACCTTTTTCATTTTTTTAATGAGTTAACACTTCTTTTTCTTGTCTGATAATTTTTTTAAATATTCTTCGTCAATATCACCTGTTAAGTATTTCCCATTAAAACAAGATGTATCAAAACCTTGAATATTTGGATTAAGCTTGCGTACCACATTTTCTAATTGTGCTAAATCCTGAAACACTACTCCATCAGCACCAATTTCATTGGCAATTTGAAATCTATCACGTCCATTGGCAATTAATTCTCTGTGCGTGGGCATATCGATGCCATAAACATTTGGGAAACGTACTTCTGGTGCAGCTGATGCTAAATAAACTTTTTTAGCACCAGTATGACGAACCATTTCAACAATTTCACGGCTGGTAGTGCCACGCACTATGGAATCATCTACCAATAACACGTTTTTATCACGAAACTCGCATGCAATTGGAGATAGTTTTTGTCTAACAGATTTTTTACGAGTTTCTTGTCCTGGCATAATAAACGTTCTGCCAACATAGCGATTTTTAATTAACCCTTCACGATAAGGCAGATTTAAATGTCTTGCTAATTCCAAAGCTGATGGGCGACTGGTATCCGGAATCGGCATGATTACATCAATATCATGGGGTAATTCATTACGTACCTTTTCTGCCAAAGTTACCCCCATGTCCAAACGTGCTTGATATACCGAAACTCCATCAATAACCGAATCTGGACGTGCAAAATAGACATACTCAAATAAACATGGATAAAGTTGCGAATTATCATAACATTGACACATGGATAGTCTGCCGGAAAAATCAATAAACACAGCTTCACCAGGTGCTATATCCTGCATATATTCAAAACCTGTCGCTGAAAATGATACCGATTCAGAAGAAATCATATAATCGTAACCATTTTGATTATTACGGCGACCTAATATTAAAGGACGAATACCAAATGGGTCTCTAAACGCCAATAAACCAAAACCTGCAATCAAGGCAACTGCGGCGTATGCCCCACGCACTCTTTTATGCACAGCACGCACAGCTTGGAAGATGACTTTTTCGGTTACAGATTTATTTTCAGTTGATAGAACTGCACGCTCTAACTCATGAGCAAAAACATTGAGTAAAACTTCGGAATCTGAACAAGTATTGATATGACGAAAATCTTTGTGAAATAAGTCTGATGCTAACTCTTCGGTATTGGTAAGATTACCATTGTGGGCAAATGCAATGCCAAATGGGGAATTTACATAAAAAGGTTGTGCTTCTTCTGGATCGCTACTATTTCCGGCAGTGGGATAACGCACATGAGCAACACCGGCACAACCACTTAAATCTCGCATATTACGTGTACGAAAAACATCTCTTACCATACCGTTAGCTTTGTATATATGAAACTTTCGCTCTTCAATAGTTGCGATTCCTGCCGCATCTTGACCTCGATGTTGCAACATTTGCAAGCCATCATACAATTCTTGGTTAACCGGTTGACTGCTGACCATTCCTAATATGCCGCACATGAAGTAATCCTTTTGATAGCTGTTTTGATACTAATACAAATAAGTTTAAGTCTGCCGGAAAGAAATAATATATTGAAAAACTTTTCCGGCAGACTTTTTATTTAGTAAATTGATTTCATACACAAGGTCATGCCGTTTTTACTGTTGAGTCGGTAAAACACCTTTCATGCCTTGTGCCATACGCATTAATTTACCCATACCACCACGAGTTAGAGTACGAATCATTTTTTGCGATTGTTCGAATTGATTAAGCATTTTGTTTACTTCTTGCACACTTACCCCTGCTCCTTGTGCAATACGGCGTTTACGTGATGCTTTGATGATTTGCGGATTAGAACGTTCTTTTGGGGTCATGGAGTTGATAATAGCCTCGGTACGTGCCATAGCTTTTTCAGCAGTTCCTTCTGGTACTTTTTGCGACAACTGTCCTAACTCGCCTGGAAGTTTAGACATAATTGATTCCAAACCACCCATTTTTTTCATTTGCTGAATTTGAGCACGGAAATCGTTTAAATCGAATTTTTTGCCTTTGTGCAATTTTTTTGCCATATCTTCGGCAGTTTTTTGGTCAATACCTTTTTGCACATCTTCAATCAGGCTTAACACATCACCCATGCCTAAAATACGACTTGCTAAACGATCTGGATAGAATGGTTCTAATCCATTGATTTTTTCGCCAACGCCGATAAATTTAATCGGTTTTCCGGTTACATGACGCACCGATAAAGCCGCACCACCGCGTGCATCACCGTCCATTTTAGTCAAGATTACGCCGGTTAATGGCAAGGCTTCATTAAACGCTTGTGCAGTATTTACTGCGTCCTGACCCAACATGGAATCAACTACAAACAAGGTTTCAATTGGATTTAAGATTTGATGTAGATTTTTAATTTCTGTCATCATCTCTTCATCAATTGCCAAACGTCCGGCAGTATCCACCATTAATACGTCGTAATAATGTTTTTTAGCATGATCTAATGCAGAACGTGCAATATCTTCGGCTGTTTGAGAAGTATCAGATGGGAAGAAATCCACACCAACTTGTTGTGCTAATAATTTCAACTGATCAATCGCCGCAGGACGATAAACGTCTGCGGATACTAATAGGATTTTTTTACGTTGTTCATTTTTAAGTAAGCGAGCTAATTTTCCGGTAGTGGTAGTTTTACCCGCACCTTGCAAGCCTGCCATTAGCACTACTGCTGGTGGAACCACAGCCAAGTTAAGAGAACTATTTTCGTTCCCCATCAATTCGGTCAGTGCGGTATTTACCACACCAATAAAGGCTTGACCTGGTGTTAAGCTGCCGATTACCTCCTGCCCCATCGCACGTTCTTTAACGTTATCGATAAATGATTTAACCACAGGCAATGCAACATCGGCTTCTAACAGTGCCATGCGAACTTCACGCAGAGCATCTTTGATATTATCTTCTGACAAGCGTGCATGACCACGCATGGTTTTCGCTAATTTGTGTAAGCGTTCTGAAAGATTGTCTAACATATAAACGTTTCCTTGTTTGCGGGTGATGTCTATTTTTTTAAGTAGTGCTAATTGTAAGTTGGTTTTGACTTTCTTTTGAAAGTCGTTCATCATCACCTATAACTATTTTTAACACAATTTACATTTTATCACGCTCATTGAGTTGATTGTTACACATCTATTAGTCAAACTAAATGGAAAAACAAATATGCAACAATTAATTTTACTTATATTATTATTTATTTATGCTGGTTTAGGGGCATACGTTTGGGGATTTTGGCAGAATCGCCCCAATGATCATTATCCTTTGAAACGTGAATTATCGATTTTATTACCAGCACTATTACTACATTCTTTGGTAATTTTCTCTCCGATATTATCATTTGGTCATGCTTTGAATTTGATTACTTGGCTGATGTTGGTAATGTATTGCTTGGGAAGTTGCTTTTATCCATTAAAAGGTTTGCAAATTTTGTTGTACCCAATAGCAACTTTTTCTTTGTTATTAGCATTGCTTATGCCGGGACAAGAGTATCAATATTCAATTAGCACTTTGCCAATGATTCATATTATTGCGTCCATTTTTGCGTATTGCTTATTTGGAATTAGTACGCTTTTGGCAGTGCTGATTATTTTATTAGAACGTGATTTGCATCGCCGTAAAATGTCATCGTTGATGCGTTTTTTGCCACCTTTATTAAGTTTGGAAAAATTGATGTTTCAAACAATTTGGGTAGGTTTTATCTTACTTACTATCTCTGTATTAAGCGGTACTGTTTTTAGTCAACAGTTCTTTGGTTATCCATTCCAAGTAACGCATAAATCTGTATTTGGCATTGCTTCTTGGTTGATTTATGCGATTTTATTATATGGTCGCGTATTTCGTTCTTGGCGAGGCAAACAAGCTTCTTGGTGGGTTATTGTTGGCTTTTTCAGTTTGATGTTGGCGTATATTGGCAGTAAGTTTGTATTGGAAATAATATTAGGTCGTTCATCTTTTACCCATTGAATTTATGATTAAAATTAATCTTTATAGTCTGCCGGAAAGCTAATTTAAATCTTTTCCGGCAGACTATTGTTTCGTGTTAGGTGTTATTTTGAATATTTATCGTTATGCCAATTTAGAAAATTTAAATGATGAAACTATTGCTTTTGCAAAAAATGCTCATCAGAAAACTATTTCCACTTTCTGTTGCGATAACGATTTTAACCGTTTAAGTAATCGTATTTTTAAGCAATTATCCGATAGTAAACACATTCCTCTATGCGAAGAACATCACGACTGTATGTATCACTTTTTGCAAGACGAAACTTATCCCAAAGGAGTTTATCGAGTTGCATCTTCCCCTTTATATCGAGCTGGAATACCAGATTGGAAAATTTTATTTTCGGTAGCAGATTTTGATGAATTATTGCAAGACAATGTGTATTTAACCGGCATTGCTCATTGCGAAACTAATCCTCAACGTGTTTTACTTTCTCTATCTCCATTGGGAGCTGATTCTGCTTATGTTTTAGAATTTGATTTGGATAATCAATGCTTGGTGGAAAATGGTTTTCATTTTCCATGTAGTAAAGCCACTATTTCTTGGAGGGATAAAGATAGTATTTTTGTATGTCCGGCTTGGGAAGAAGATCAATGCACCCAAAGTGGTTATTCACGCGAAGTTTGGTTGATGAAGCGTGGAGAAATGTTTGAAGATGCCACTTTAATTTTACGTACATCACAAGATAAAGTTTCAGTTGAAGCTTGGCGTTATTTGGATACACAAGGTGCAAATATGGATATTATCCTTGTGCGACATGGTTTTTTTAGCGAAGAATATTTCAAAATTAATAATGACAACAATATCGAAAAAATACCATTGCCACAAGGTGCAGAAATTTGCGGATTATTTGCAGGTTTTCTGCTATTACGCTTGCGTGAAGATTGGCAAAGAACTAAACATAAATATTTTTCCGGCAGTGTAATTGCTGTTAAATATGCCAAACATCAATTATTAGAAGCATTTGAATTATTCCGTCCTAATGCCAAACAAAGCATTGAATACGTTGAAACTTCAAGACGTTTTGTGCTAATTCACTATTTAGATAATGTTTCCGGCAGACTTAAAGCTTGGAAATACCACAAAGGATTATGGCAACAACAAGAAACACCTAATCTATCTACATATACTTTGGAATTAATTGACCAACCTCATGGTGGTGATATTTTTTACTTTCTTGCCGAAGATAGCATTACCCCACCCACTCTTTATTCTTGGGACGCATACTTAAACGAATTATGTGTAATTAGAAAACGTATTCCATCATTTAATCATCAAGATATTGTATTAGAACAATATTTTGCCCAAGCAGATGATGGAGTTTCTATTCCATATTTTTGGTGTGGTAAAAATAAATCTGCGACTACTCCTACGATTATTTATGTCTACGGAGGGTTTGGAGTAAATGTATTGCCACAATATCAAGAAGTTATTGGTGAGCATTGGTTAGAAAAAGGAGGTGCATTCGTATTGGCAAATATTCGTGGTGGTGGAGAATTGGGCGTAGACTGGCATCATGCGGCTCAACGTGAAAATAAAATGCGTAGTGTACAAGACTTAATCGCAATATTAGATGATTTACATAAAAATAATTTTACATCACCTCAATATACAATCTTGCAAGGTGGCAGCAATGGTGCTCTTATTGTTAGTGCAACACTCGCCTATGCCCCACAAAAAATCGGTGCAGCTATTGCGGAAATGCCAATTATAGATCTTTTACATTTTCATAAAATCGGAGCAGGTGCATCATGGATTGAAGAATATGGAAATCCAGAAGATGAAAATATGCAAAATACTTTATGTAAAATCTCTCCGCTACAACAAATCAAGCCGACATCAAAATATCCGCCAGTACTTATTACAACTGATTTATCCGATGATAGAGTTCATTGTTCCCATGCACTTAAACTTCATCATCATCTTAATTTGTGTAATATCACCAATTACCTATATTTGAATCAAGCTGGCGGTCATAGTGGTAATGCAGATAAACAAAGCACTGCCAATGAAATGGCAACGATTTATTCCTTCATAAATAAATATATTGAAAGAAACTCATGCAAAACTGGTATATGTGAGTGCAATTCAAAACGCAGTAGCACATAAAATAATGATATAACAATGAGTTAGACATACTCTTCATCAACACACAACAAAGAAATGTGCAACAGATGCCTGTTTTACAGAAACTCATAGATAGCAACCTTTGCAAAACCATATTGTTATAGTTCTTCATTCTGAACGTAAGCGAAGAACCTTTTATAAAACAACAAGTTAAGATTATTTATTTTCCTGCTACAAATTTACGAGAGACTCCTGCAAAACTCGATTTTTTCTATTACTCGTCATTTTGAGCATAGCGAAGAATCTTTATAAACAATAAGTTAGATTCTTCATTTCACTTCGTGAAATTCAGAATGACGAGTTTTGCAGGAGTTTCTACGAATGACTGGTTTTGCAAAGCTTTCAGATAAATAAAAATTCTGCCGGAAAGCTATATAAACTTTCCGGCAGACTATTTATCAACTAACAAATCTTATTTTTTCGGTGAATCATGATACCTACATGAAGTAGTTGTATCATCTTCACACAACATAATTTCTAATTTTTCATTGATGATTAATACACGTTTTTCACCAGTCTTCCCATTTGGAACCGCTTTCATACAATAACGATTAGCAGCATCACCATCCGCTGCTCTACCTTCACACGCACCATCATTCGCAAATGAAATATTAAAATGGTCAGTACGTTGATTAGTAATATTCGGTCTCTCCACTGTACTGCCAGAGGAGGTCGGAGGCTTACCATCTTTGAAGAAATTATGGTAACGCATATAATTTTGTTCCATTTCGTAAGCATTTTCAACCAAAGCCGCTTGTGCTGTTCTTAAATGTGCTTTACGTGTGAAACTTGTAAAAGAAGGAATAGCAATGGCTGCCAAAATAGCCAAAACCGCAACAGTAATCATTAACTCGGTAAGAGTGAAGCCTCGTTGAGAGCGAAACATTTTATAAATCCCTTCTTGAAAAATGCTAAATCCAAAATTAGGTGGGATTATAACATTTTAAGTTTTGTTAAAACTAAATCTTAAAATAATCGGTATTGATTACACATTAAAAGGTTATTTTGAATAGTTTTTCCGGCAGTGTTGTTTATATCTCATGTGGATTAAGACGTTTTTCATCTTCTTCGCCTAAATCAATCAAACGCCGTAACTGTGTTACATAATTATTCACATCAAAACCTGTACCATAGCGTTGAGCTTGCCAAATCATTTCTACTAATGCATCTAACATTTTATGTTCCGCATCATGCCAATCTCCTGTTTTTTCTGATAATTTTTGATGGATTTCGGCAATGCCAAACGGTTGATCCATTGCCACTTGTTCTTGTATTGATAAATGCAATGACATGTGCAAAAACGGATTGCTTTCTCCATTTTCAGGCAACCAGTTGTAATCAATCCAACGTTCGATATTTTCCAAATAATGATGATATTCAGGGTGAGCCTCAATAATTCGAATGGCTTTTTGTTGAAGTGGGTCATTGGTTGTCATACGAGCCTGCCATGCTTGTGCAAAAAATTGACGCACATCAGATGTATTGACATTAAACATCATTTTCCTCCGGAACTTCAAATCCCACTACTTCCAAACCAAACCCGTTCAAACTATGCAATGCTGATGGCTTGGCTAATAAACGCATTTTTCTCACTTTTAAATGTGCTAACATTTGTGCACCAATACCGTATGTTTTGCTATCCCATTTACTCGTTGCACTATTTTTTTGCGGTAAAGAACGATTTAGCAATTGAGTACCGCTTTCGGTACGATGTAATAAAATTGCGACTCCACATTCCGATTCTGATAAACGTTGCAATACTTTGGGTAAAGCCCATGTATGCGATGAAGTTGGTGCTATAAAATCCATTACACTCAAAGGCTCATGCACCCGCACTAAAACTTCTTTTTCATAATCAGGCTCTCCTTTTACCAAAGCCAAATGGGTTTCTCCTGTAAGTTTATCCACAAAAATATGTTGGACAAATTCTCCCCATTCATTGTGTATAACATGAGAACCCATATCTTCAATCAAACTTTCAGTGCGACTGCGGTATTCGATTAAATCGGAAATAGTACCAATTTTTAGATTGTGTTGTTTGGCAAAATCTTGCAGTTGTGGCATGCGTGCCATAGTGCCATCATCATTGATAATTTCACAAATCACCGCTGCCGGAATTAAACCTGCCATTGTGGATAAATCAACTCCTGCTTCGGTGTGTCCTGCACGTAATAACACACCTCCTTTTTTAGCACGCAATGGGAATATATGTCCTGGTTGCACTATATCTTGTGCTGTTGCATCTGGTGAAACTGCAACTTTAATGGTATGAGCACGGTCTGCGGCTGAAATTCCGGTAGTAATTCCACAACGTGCTTCAATTGAAACCGTAAAATTAGTACCATATTGAGCACCATTATTCATTGTCATTAACGGCAATTCTAAACGATCAACCAATTCATCAGCCATAGGCAAACACACCAAACCACGAGCATACTTAATCATAAAATTAATCGCTTGTGGTGTTACAAACTGTGCTGCCATACACAAATCACCTTCGTTTTCGCGATTTTCATCATCGGTGAAAATCACCATTTTCCCAGCTTTAATATCTGCGATAATTTCTGGAACAGTCGCAATATTCATTTTAAATTTTTCCTCAATTGATGTTTTAAGCAAAATTTAACTGTCCATTATAGAATATAATGCAACATTGGTTTAATGATAATTTTATGTACAAAGTTATGACAAAATCAGACTGGCAACAACAACTAAAACAATTAGGCAAAGAAAGCATACAACGCCAACAGGAACTGGCACGTATCACAGCTGAAC
>JAFWUA010000082.1 GCA_017518785.1 Neisseriaceae bacterium | reverse complement strand
CTATGATTTTTGAACCACTCCAATGCCAAAGAAGCTTGTTGAAATGTTGCTAATAAGGTTATATTACAATCATTTAATAAAATGCGTAAACGTTCTGATGCAAGAATTTCATCTTCTACAATGACTGCACTCAACATAAAAAGCCTCCCATAAAATGATGAATCATTATAAATCAATGTGATAAAAATGATAAATACTCACACGATAAAGGGCAAAATGCTTTGTAAAAAAATGTTTCTATACATTTTTTCAAAGTATTATTTCTATATAACATATTGATTTATAAACTTTCCGGCAGACTTTATCAATTATATAAAGTCTGCCGGAAAGTTTTTAGATAAACGGTAGAAGATATTTTTTGAATATTTTGAATGTTGTTGAAATAAGAAAAAATAAAAGCGACATCTGTCCTTACAAAATGTCGCTCTATTTTACAAACAGCCAATCGCAAACGGTTATTTGATTTTGTTTTCTTTATAGATAACATGTTTGCGTGCCACTGGATCAAATTTTTTGATTTCCATTTTAGTAGGCATGGTGCGTTTATTTTTAGTGGTGGTGTAGAAATGACCTGTTCCGGCAGTCGATTCTAATTTGATTTTATCTCTCATGGTGCAACTCCTTTAAAATCAGATTTCACCAGCAGCACGTAAATCTGCTAATACTGCATCAATACCATTTTTATCAATTGTACGCAAGGCGTTATTGGATACACGCAAACGCACCCAACGATTTTCGCTTTCTACCCAAAAACGGCGAGATTGCAAGTTCGGCAAAAAACGGCGTTTGGTTTTATTATTGGCGTGTGACACATTGTTCCCTGTCATAGGGCGTTTGCCGGTCACTTTACATACTCGTGCCATAATTGTTTTACTCCGTAAAAATTATTAACTTGTTAAAAATTTGAGAAACTGACTTTATACCACAAAATGAATTATGTTTTCAAGTATATTTTGTTCATTTCTTTCAGTACAAGAAGCTCCTGCAAACTGCGTTAGATGTTAGAGACTCCTGCAAAACTCGATTTTTTCTATTACTCGTCATTCTGAGCGTAGCGAAGAATATTTATAAACAATAAGTTAGATTCTTCATTTCACTTCGTGAAATTCAGAATGACGAGTTTTGCAGGAGTCTCTGTTAGTTCATTTCGATGCGGAATAGCACAGAAAATAAATATACAACACATAGTTATGATTTTTTTTTCGAAAACCGCTCACCGAAAAAATGTGCCACAGATGCCTGTTTTGTAGGAGTTTCTGCAAAAGTAGATAGATAAAAAAAACAGGCAAATTTCTTGCCTGTTTTCCTGCTATTTTAATGAGAGTGTTTTATTGCAACACTTCCCATTTAACTTCTTTGCTTTCAGCGTCCATTTTGCCTTCATATAAGGTTACGATACCGTTTTGAATATCGCCATTTGCTTGGAATTGAATACGACCAGTTACGCCTTGATAATCAATTGCAGCAAGTTTTGGCAGATATTTTTCTGGTTCTCCGCTTTGTGCTTGATTCATCGCTTCGATAATTACATTTGTTGCATCGTAAGCATATGGAGAATAAGCCACAACTTCTTGATTGTATGCTTTTTTATATGCTTCATTAAAGGTTGCATATCCTGGCATTTGCTCTTTGGGCATACCAGTGGTTGATGCAAATGCACCTTCTGCCGCTTCTTTGGATAGTTTCAAAAATTCAGGAGTTTGAACGCCGTCCGCACCCATGAATTTAGCATTTAATCCTTGACGACGCATTTCACGCAATAGTGGAGCAGCTTGTGCGTCCATACCACCGTAGAATACTAAATCAGGATTTGAGGTTTTTAAGGCAGTAACAATTGCACCAAATTCAGTTGCAGAATTGGTGGTGTATTGTGTGTCGATTAGTTCCGCACCTGCGTCTTTGGCAGATTGAGCAAAGCTATTAGCTAAACCTTCACCGTATGCTGTTTTGTCTTGTACTACGGCAAATTTTTTCACGCCTAATTTATTAACAGCATAATCAGCTAATGCAACGCCTTGTTGATTGTCATTAGCAATTACGCGGAAGGTGCCTTTGAAACCTTGATTGGTAAAATCAGGACCAGTTACGGAATAGACGATTTCAGGAATACCGTTTTCATCGTAAGTTTTGCTGGCAGCCATAGAAGGACCTGTGGTTAAGTGCCCTACTACAACATTTACTTTTTTATCAACAAAACCAGCAGCAACGGTAACAGCGGTTTTTGGGTCGCCTTGATCATCTTCTGATATAAACTCAAAACGAACGTTTTGACCATTCCATTGCAAACCTTTGGCATTAGCCTCATCAACGGCTAATTTAACCCCATCAGCAGCATCTTTACCCCAGTGAGCAAAAGGACCTGTTAATGGATTTGCTGTTGCGATGATTACTTTTACATCACCACTTGCCGGTGCAGGAGTTGCTGCGGGTTGATTGTTTTCGGTTTGTGCTGGTGTATCAACTTGTTGTTGTCCGCAAGCGGCTAATGCTAATACGCAAGCCATACTTAATGCGGAGATTTTGAATTTCAACATAATAAGGAAACTCCATTAAGTTATTTAATGATTAAACATGATTAATGACAAAACCTTTGATTATTGATGGTTTTTACTAAATCGTCAAGCTATTTATTTGCCTTTTACAAAATGATAGCTACTGATATGGTAGCCCAAGTTAAAGTAAAGACGATGTGATTCTTTGCGTTCTATACCGACTGCGGCATTGACATGCACTTGCAAACGACCTTGTTGCAATGCTTCTTCGTGTATAAAATTTAATAGTTGTTTGGCTAAACCCTGTCCACGATGTTCCGGCAGTGTAGATAAATCATCTATACGTAAAAATTTTCCATATTGCAAACTATTGGTAATACGAAAACCACATACTGCTAATGCTTGTTCTCGCCCTTCTTCAAAAATTCCAATTAAACGATAGCCAGTAGGACGCAAAATACCATTTACTTGTTCAACAAATTCAGCCACAGAGGTTAAATTTGGACGAAGTGCCGACATTGCTGTGAATGCACAGGCTGTGTCTTGTGCCAAAATTTCAACAATGCGATATTTTTCAACAGGAGCATCGCTTTTTGTTTCGGTTTTTGGCTGTTTTGCACTAACAGTGTGTGCATCAGTACCATCGCATACTTTAAGGTCGTTATCAGCGGCAAAATCCGTTAAAAAACGGAACATGGCAGGATTAAGTTGCTCTAATTCTTTATCCACAATTACACAACGCACTTGATTGATAAGCAAGGGTCGTACATGTTGATTATAGGATAAGCGATGATCGTTAAATGTTGAAAGAATGCCAGATAATCTTTCTGACCAATCACTTGGACGAAATGTTTTACCTTGCTTGGTAATACCTTGAATAATAATTACGTTTTTTAAGTTTAATTGTTCCGACATGATGTAATGTATCTTTTTTGATTATATTTAAAATTGCGTTGTATATCTCTATTATATACTGTTTTAGTCAGCACATAATGCAAAAAATGTTTTCCAATAGTCTGCCGGAAAAGCAATTTAATTTTGCAATATATTGCTTAATCATTGGATATTATGGCACTATTATGGGCTTGATTAATATATTTAAAATTTAATATTTTTACACCGCATCAACATGATTCAAAAGCAACCTAATTCTCTCCTACAAAAATTATCTGCTACATTCCTCATCTCCATAATTGTTGCAATGTTTGTCGCTTGCAATCTAACCATTGATGATAATAATCCTCCTCAAAAAGAGTTTGTAGCATCTGAAAACTCAAACGAGTATGTTGTTTCAAATTCAACAGAAACAGATTCATCAGAAAAATCTAATCCTGATATATCCAATAACGACTCTTCACAACAAGAAATCATCGCACAAGCTAAAAAATTAATTGATGGTTATTTTTACGATGAGGCAAACTCATTGCTTGAAAATATTAAAAACAATAAAGAAGCTATTGAATTACAAGAAAAAATTGAAAAATTAAAAAATTCTCTTATCAAATACGATGGTCGTCATTACCATGTATTTTTTCATAGCCTGATTATTGATACCTCCAAAGCTTTCGATGGAGATTATATGCAGCAAGGCTACAATATGTATATGACCACTGTCAGTGAATTTCAAAAGATGTTGCCACTATTATTAAAACAAGATTTTATCTTGTACGACATCACCGATATGGTGGAATTTCGAAACGGCAAGGCATACCCCAAAGATATTTATCTGCCAGCCGGCAAAAAACCATTGG
>JAFWUA010000081.1 GCA_017518785.1 Neisseriaceae bacterium | reverse complement strand
CAAGTTGTATAACAACGATAGCAGAACACATGGCTGATTATGGTATTAACTATGACAAACTGCATCTATCAAATAATTCTTTTCACCATGTATTTACTTGTGAGGGCGCTGACTCAAAAAAGTTTAAAGAAATGATGAAAAAGCTTTAATCTTGGTGCGTCAACCGAACCATGTCAGCAGTGCCGTTTTGACCAGCCAAGAGGCTGCGGGAAAATAATTATTAGCGTCACTTTCTTGGCAAACTTTTTACTCCATTTCTTGTCGCTGCCATTGAAAGATGGTTGCGGTATGGCAGAATTCGGGCTTGCACTCGGTTGTCAAATCAGCGAGGCAGACAAAGTTAATACCGGCAAACTGATAGCCGAATGTATCATTGGCGGCATTTTGTTTGGGTGCTTTGTTGCTTTGATAGCTGCTAACTACGCGAATAGGTAAACTATCTTATCGAAGATATTTTAAAATTTTTTCGAATTTTTGGCTGTAAGTATGGAAATATGTTGTATCTTTGCAATGTCAAAATAAATGTTTTGGCTATCCGGTAAGTTGCCGAGAGGGAGTAAGACCATATCGCCCCTGCTCCAAAAAATAAAAAAGCCGTCCATTAGGACGGTTTTTTTGTTACCGGTAACGTTTCCTGAATTCAACAACAAACGATTTCTTCATAGCGAATTCTCTTTTGATAGTAATAACTTGTTTCCCCTTGAAAATCACGACTTCTCTTGCTTTGAAGTATTGCTGAAAATAATCCCTAATCTCAGTGGCGAGCCTACCGGCATTATAATTTGTTTTGATGTTCAGAAGAACGTGATGGGTCTGCCCGATAGAATCAAATAGCCGATTTCCAGCGGAGGCCTTGCCTTGTATTGTTTTCAATTCATAAATTTTATAAATGCCATGTTGCTCAAAAATGAAATCAGCGGTTCTTATACGCTTGGGATTTGGCAGAATGTAAACTTTATAGCCTAATTCAACAGCTTTGTGTGCAGCATTTATGAGGTTATCATAATCCTCTTGCTTCTCGCCACCAGTGGTAAAGATATTTTGTTCATCCTTCAATGGATGAAATTCTTCACTTGCTGCGATTATTTTCAGCTGCTTGATAAAATCTGCCCCCTCAAGATCATGCAGTCTTGCCAAATCTGTTGCTAAATCGTTCATAATCAAATGTGAATATTAAGGTATTCATAACTGATTTTTGTTAAAGATAATAAAGCCGTTGCTTGCTGGGATCATTGTTTATGAAACCGCACAAGTCACAGTTTGACACTGCAAAAATAATACAATTTTTAAAATGTCAAGTTATTTAACAAAAAATGTTATTGGGGTGTAAACTTCCCTTTTTTAGGGCAGTCGCTAAACAGACTGCAAAAATCAAACTTTGTTGTCTAATCCATAGGCGGCTTGTTTATTAGGGGAGGGGACAGGCATTGCCGTTGAAGCGGATAGCACTATACCAGTAGAGGCTCTGTCGTAAAAGGAAAAACATTTTCAAAAATCATTCCGTTGTAAAAATATAATTTGTATCTTTGCAGCGATTAAGAATCAAACCACAAATAGCATCGTAAAACATTATTTTAAAACAGTGAAAACCATTGCCATGGATGGAATGGAGTGTTATTTTATATTGTTGAACGTTGTTAAAAATTTATTTATGGAAATAAAACGTTTTGGATATTACTGGTTAGACACATGGATTTTGGCAAATGTAATACAACTTGCCACACAGGATTTTTGCATCCGCTACCTTAACCGCACTAACGATCCCTGTGGACGTCAGTACGACCAAATGACACAGGCTGCACGTTCGGTTACGGCAAATATCGCTGAAGGCAACTCGCGTCATGCCACATCAAAGGAAACTGAGATGCGTCTCACCGATGTGGCTCGCGCAAGCCTTGCGGAACTTGCCAATGATTATATAAATTGGATACTGCTGCATGAAAAAGCACCATGGTCTGTAAAGTCAAGCGAGCATAGGAAAGTTACAAGTATCCAGCTTGATAGGCCTACATATAAAGAAGATGTGCAGTATGAGAGCAGCGTGCATATTATAAAGCAGAAGCACAAATTTGACGAGTGGTTTCTCTCAAAAGATTCTTTAATAGAAGCCAACTGCCTCATTGTGCTTTGCAACCGTCTCATCATGATGCTGGGAAAACATCTTGAGCTTTTACTTGAAAATTTCAAGAAAGAAGGCGGTTTCACTGAAGCTTTAACGGCAGAGAGGCTGGCATTCAAAACAGAGCAAAGCGCTCAAAATGATGCGCCACTTTGCCCCAAGTGTGGCAAACCGATGATAAAGCGAGTCGCGAAAAAAGGCATCAATGCCGGCAACGAATTCTGGAGCTGCAGCAGTTATCCCGAATGCAACGGAACAAGGAGATTGGGATGATTTTATTATTTTGATGTTTTGATATTTCGAAATATCAAAACATCAAAATAATAATGACACTAATATTATAGGCATTATAGACAATAATAGATTGTAAACTTTAATATTTGCAAATATCTGGTAATGAATTGACATCCATTAGGTTAAGATACCAAAATATTCGCTAGTATTTTAAAGTGTCATCTCCGTATCTTTGCACAAAAATGAATGATATGAACAAAAACGACATGGAATTACTAAAAAACAGCCCAAGCATGCTTAAAGGCATTGCCGTTGAAGCGGAAAGGCTTAACGGTGGGCATAATCTGTCTCTAACATTGGATGATGTGTGCGGCATGGCAGAATTTGAACAGGACTGATAGGTTTACGCTTAAACAACTGGTGCTAAACAGGCAACCTTTGCAGAATCGAAATCAGGCGACGAGTACTTCCTATAGCTCATTGTTGAGAATGATTAAGTCTTGTATCGTTGTGCGTAGCACCCATTATGAGGTGGATGATCTGTTTTCCCGTCAATGGATTAGCCAGAATCTCCTGCAATAGTGAATAACCAAGAAGGCTTGTATAACCAACCAAAAGAAACTACGAAGAGGGTACCAAGAATGCGTTAGTATCTTTTCGAAACGCTACCGAGACTTCGACGTGGTGTGACGGCAATCTTGCAGACAAGGGTTCCGGTAGTTATTATTGTCATAGCTCAAGAGAGTCTGGATTTAGCAAAAAGTCAAATATGTTTAGAATAAGGATACCTTTATCGTTCCTATAAGTGGGCTGGAGGCCTCCGGTAATGACCACTTTCTGGAAGTTGTCTCCTATTTGCATCAAGGGACGTATTTCTTGCAAGGTCTTTTCTTCGTCAGGGAGGTTAAATGCCGATTGAACATAGATGCGATTGTCTCCTTGGTTGCACACAAAGTCGACTTCAAGAAGAGTGCGCTGGCTTTTGCCTTCAGCATTCTTGGTGTTTAATGTGACTTGCCCCACGTGCTT
>JAFWUA010000080.1 GCA_017518785.1 Neisseriaceae bacterium | reverse complement strand
TATGTCGCAGGTGAGGCCGCACGTATATTAGACCGCCCTCTTAAAGATTTAGCTTTGGTAATTGCACATTTGGGTAATGGAGCATCAATTACAGCAGTGGAAGGTGGAAAAGTACAAGACACCAGCATGGGGTTGACTCCATTAGAAGGTTTGGTAATGGGAACGCGTTGTGGTGATATTGATGCCAGTGTTTTCTCATTCTTACACGAACAAAAAGGTTGGGACATTGGCGAAATTACCGAACTTTTAAATAAGAAAAGCGGTATGTTAGGTATTTCAGGTGTATCCAATGATTATCGTGTTGTAGAAGAATCAGCACATACAGGCAATCACAGAGCCGAGTTAGCATTAGAAGTTTTTGGCTATCGCCTTGCTAAATACATTGCAGCAATGACCGTTGCGGCAGGTCGATTAGATGCATTAATTTTCACCGGTGGTATTGGTGAAAATTCCAAGAGTATGCGTGAAAATGTAATGAATAAATTAGGATTTTTAGGATTGTACATAGATGACCAACTCAATGCCGAAATGCGATTTGGTAAGAGTGGCATTATCTCACGTAGTCGTTCTCCATTAGCAATGGTTATACCAACTAATGAAGAATTAATGATAGCCCAAGATGCGGCACGTTTAACGGGGCTTATTTGATTAATAAACTGATTTCAAATTAGAATAAAGTCTGCCGGAAAAACTTTCCGGCAGACTAATTACATTAAACATTATCTATCATAGGCAAATTTAATTATATGTGGCAAATAATACAAGAAGCAGGTTGGCCAATTTGGCTAAATATCACCGCATCGATTATTGGTTTGGCGATTATTTTCGAAAGATTATGGACATTGCGTTACACCGCTAATGTTCCAGGTAATCGCATCAAAGCATGGCAAGTAGCATACGCATCTCGTCCGCCAATACTGCCGGAAAATCCGCAACAAACAGCTATCGACCGCATTATCTATGCAGCAGCAATTAGCAATGACCGTCATAAAGACGCACTTTCAGATGCGATGGAAAACCAAGCACGCATCGAAAATATGCGAATGGAACGCTTTTTGACAACTTTGGGAACAATTGCGGCTATGGCACCCTTGATGGGATTATTAGGCACAGTGATTGGTATGATAGAAATTTTTGCCTCACAATCACCGACTGATTCTGACCCAGTTTTATTAGCACATGGTATTTCTGTTGCCTTATATAACACTGCTTTTGGTTTAATTGTAGCCATTCCTGCTATGATTTTTTACCGATACTTTCGCAATAAAATCAACCGCTATATGAGCGATGCCGAAACGGCGGCTAATCGACTATGGCACATTATGCAGCGTAATTAAAACAACAAATTACACATAGGTGCACAACATGAAATTTCGTTCTAATAGACAAATGGAAGAACCAGAAATTAACTTTATTCCGTTAATAGATTTACTATTAGTGATTCTAATATTTCTGATGGTTACCACAACATACAATCATCTTAAAGGTTTTCAAGTTGAACTTCCTACTGCTGAAAGTGCATCGGATAATCCTATTAGTTCCCAAGACATTCGCATTGTTGTATCCGACAAACATTGGCAAGTAAACGAAGAAACCTTTACCAATATTGACCAACTACAACAACGTCTAAATCAAATATCAAAAACAGCAACAGATACTCAACCTTGGATAATACTATCTGCCGGTGGTGACACATCGTATCAAAAGATTATCGACACATTACAAAGTGTTCAAAAAGCAGGGTTAAGCCAAGTAACACTACACACAACAGAAAAATAGTCTGCCGGAACAAATTTGTTTCTCCGATAAACTTATAAAATTATAATAAATCAAATAGATATTCTTACATAAGAATATTGCTATTGAGTGATAGGTGATTTTCGTACTGTTTATAAATGGATATTTCTATAAAAAAATATCAATTAAATGATGAAGAAACGTTCTTTTTAGTTTATACTAACGGACGCTTTTCATGAGAATACTTTGCTAAATAATGAGAGTTATTGAATGTTTGATCACAAAATAGTTTTCATAGGTCCAACTGGATGTGGTAAAACCACAGCAATTCATACATATAGTGATATTGAGCCGGTTATGACTGACGTAAAAGCCAGTGAAGTTGGTGTTGGAAGAATGAAAGAAAACACCACAGTGGCATTAGATTACGGCTCTGTAACTTTGGACGGAGAAACCAAAGTTCACTTGTATGGTACGCCTGGTCAAGAACGTTTTGATTTTATGTGGGATATTTTGGGTAAGGGTAGCCATGGTATTGTACTATTGGTTGATCACACTGCTCATGATCCTATTGGAAGACTTTATTTTTACTTCGAAAAATTCAGAGATTTTTTAGAAAACGTTCCTTGTGTAGTTGGTATTAACAAATTTGACTCACCAGCACCGCATGATTTGACTTATGAAGATTATTGCAGAGAAGTTGAAGCAATGTACCCTGGCATCGAAGTCTATGAAGTAGATGTACGCAAAGAAGAAGATGTGCGTATGTTAATTATGACTTTATTGTTTAGTACATCATTACCAAGCGAAGAAGGCGAAGATTTCGAATTTGATTACACCGAAGATGAAACGGATGAAGAGCAAGAAGCCACTGATGAAGCAGTAGCAGAAAACACTATGCTTGCTGACGATGGTAAT
>JAFWUA010000079.1 GCA_017518785.1 Neisseriaceae bacterium | reverse complement strand
TTCAGTGCAATAGCGTCCCATTCGTCTTGTGGGAACGACCAGTCGTACATATTTCTTGCTGAATTTAATAAGCTTTCATAATCAATATCTGCGTGTTTAGATAACGGTGCAGGTGGTCCTAATACATCATTTACTTGTACGATATATAGAGCTGGTAATTCTTCACGAATACGTGGCAACATGTGTAAAAATTCAGTATCTATAAACAATACTTTGGCTTCACCATGTTTCATGCAGAAAATCAAAGCTTCAACATCTAAACGCACATTTAGTGTAGATAGTACTCCACCAGACATTG
Organism: Neisseriaceae bacterium; assembly: GCA_017518785.1. Taxonomy (GTDB): domain Bacteria; phylum Pseudomonadota; class Gammaproteobacteria; order Burkholderiales; family Neisseriaceae; genus RGIG9985. The sequence goes on along the minus strand of JAFWUA010000079.1, from coordinate 2,000 downwards.
GAACACCGAAATGTGCTTCAACCATTTCAGGCGTATTTACCAAAATTGTTGACACCGTTACATTACGTTTTACACCGTATTGACGCAGTGCCACAGCTAATCGGCGACAACGGTCGTATGTTTCCCCCCAAGTGCGGCGAATGTTTCCATGTACAATTGCCAACTTATGAGGATAAACTTCCGATGTTCGTACGAAGTAATCAATTGGGGTTAATGGTGCAAAGTTTGCCTCTCGACGTTCTAAACCAGTATCAAAATCAGCCATTTTTTATGTCCTTGATTTGTGTTTACAAAACGCACTCACAGTATGCTTTTGAGTACAATCCATGTTAGTAGCACCTTTATGAAACACCGCTAACAACAAGATGTTAAGACATTTCTCCCTTTAATGACAAGGTTTACACTCCATGCAGTGCAACAAATAATCGGCTGTATTAGGTTTTCATAAAACACTGCCGGAAAGCTTATAAAAACTTTTCCGGCAGACTATTTTGAGTATTAGTTTCAAATAGTTGATAATATTTTTAAACATAATTTATCGATAATATAAAAGCTTTCCGGCAGATTGTCTAATGATTACAAAGTCTGCCGGAAAACTTTTAATTGAAAATTATTATTTAATCAATTTTATCAATATGTGTACCAGATAGTGCCCTATTGATATTGCGATTCATACGCCGCATGGCAAATTCATCACTGTCAATATTAAGCTTATCTATCATTTCGCGTAAATGATTTATATCTTCACTTTCTAATGCTTTTTGCAACTGTTCGATTGATTTTTGCAGTTTGTCAATTTCATCTGGATTTAGCAAATCGCTATCCAATGCTAATGCACTATTAACTGCATTTAATAAACTTTGGGCATCTACTCGTGCTTCTTGCAAACGTCTGTGCTGCATATCATCATTAGCATGAGTAATTGAATCTTTTAGCATACGAGTTATTTCTTCATCAGCTAATCCATACGATGGTTTAACTTCAATTTGTGCTGCTACTTTGGTGCTTTGTTCTAATGCAGATACGGATAATAATCCATCGGCATCTACTTGAAAGGTAACTCTAATCCGTGCTGCACCTGCTACCATTGGAGGAATACCTGATAAGGTAAAACGTGCCAATGAACGACAATCACTCACTTTATCTCGTTCACCTTGAACAACATGAATCATCATTGCAGTTTGTCCATCTTGGAAAGTGGTGAAATCTTGTGCTCTTGCAATTGGAATAGTGCTATTTCTTGGAATAATTTTTTCAGTTAAACCGCCATAAGTTTCAATTCCCAAAGATAGGGGTGTTACATCTAATAGCAACCATTCATCATCTGCTTTATTGCCAACCAAAGTATTTGCCTGTATTGCTGCACCCAAAGCTACTACTTGGTCTGGGTCTAAATTAGTCAATGGCGTTTGCCCAAAGAATGTGGCAACTCCTTGTCTAATATGTGGCATACGCGTTGCCCCACCAACCATGATAATGCCATCAATTTGTGATTTATTGACATTGGCATCTTTAAGTGCAATTCGCACAGGTTCCATAGTTTTGTTTAACAGGTGTTGAGTTATGCGGAAAAATTCAGCCTGTGATAATTCAGCATAAAATTTATCACCACTACAAAGAGTAGTTTCAATAATTGCCGTGTGATTTGAAGTTAAATGTTCTTTGGCTTTACGCGATAGCCTTAATAAAGATTGTCTATCTTGTTCATTTAAGATATGAGTTTCCGTTTTTTCTAATAGATGACAAAAAATGCAATGGTCAAAATCATCTCCTCCCAAAGAACTATTACCATTGGTAGATAAAACTCTAAAAATACCCTTTTCTAATTTTAGAATAGATACATCAAAAGTACCGCCACCCAAATCGTATACTACAAAAACACCTTCGGAACGATTGTCCAAACCATACGCTACGGCTGCCGCTGTTGGTTCATTGAGTAATCGCAAAACATGTAATCCAGCTAATTTTGCCGCATCTTTGGTTGCTTGACGTTGTGCATC
>JAFWUA010000078.1 GCA_017518785.1 Neisseriaceae bacterium | reverse complement strand
GGCAGACTATTTCTGATACTCCTGCAAAACTCGATTTTTTCTATTACTCGTCATTCTGAGCCGAAGCATTGAGCGTAGCGAAGTGGCAAGCGAAGAATATTTATAAACAATAAGTTAGATTATTCATTTCACTTCGTGAAATTCAGAATGACGAGTTTTGCAGGAGTTTCTATTGGTAGGCAAGAATGCTTGCCTTACTCTTGCTTAAGGAATGACATGGAATGATTTATTTTTCAAAAAAGTAATACCGTAAATAAAATATTTTCTAATATTTTATTAATAGTATAAAGTAAAAGTTATTAAAATTCAATATATTGTTTTTTAAATTTTTCCGGCAGTATTTATATATAGTAATTCCAACGCAATAGTTGCAGCTGCAAGGGATGTTATATCAGAGCAATCATATGCTGGTGCTACTTCTACAATATCCATACCGATAATTGGTAAATCTTTTAGGTTTCGAATGATTTTTAATACTTTGTCTGTGGATAAGCCACCACATACCGGCGTGCCTGTTCCTGGTGCAAAAGCGGGGTCTAAACAGTCGATATCAAAGGTAAGATAAATTGGTAAATTGCCAACACAATGTTTAATTGTATCAACAATTTCTTTGACACTTAAATCATTAGCAAGTGGTGCATCTAATACGGTGAAGCCTAAATCATCGTATTCGGTGCGAATGCCAATTTGAATTGAATTTGAAGGAAGTATTAATTCTTCGATTACGGCATGATAGAACATGGTGCCGTGATCATAGATGCTACCATTAGCGTATGTGTCGGTATGTGCATCGAAATGAATTAAAGCCATTTTGCCATGAGTTAGAGCATGTGCTCGTAATAATGGTAGGCTAATAAAATGATCACCACCCAAAGTGAGCATTTTTTTATTGTGATTAAGTAGGTTTGTAGCGTGTGATGTTAGACGTTGACATAAGTCATGAGCATCACCGCTTTTAAATACTAAATCGCCACAATCTACAATTTTTATTTTATCTGTTAAAGCAAAATTATAGGGAAAACGTTTTTTCTCCCAAGCAAGATTGATTGAGGCATTACGGATTGCCTGTGCTCCAAATCGTGCCCCAGAACGACCAGATGTTGCCATATCAAACGGCACTCCTGTAATCACCCAATCTGCATCAGATAAATGTGGTTCAAAATTTAATGTTTGTCGCAAGAAACCAAAATTATTGCCAACCAAAGAAATGTCTTCTTGATGATATAGGGTATTCATAAGTTTTCCTTTCGATTAATGAATAGATAAAACTTTTTCCGGCAGACTATTGAGAGACTCCTGCAAAACTTGTCATTCTGAATTTCACGAAGTGAAAAGAAGAATCTAACTTATTGTTTATAAAGATTCTTTGCTTGCCACTTCGCTACGCTCAATGCTTCGGCTCAAAATGACGAGTAATAGAAAAAATCGAGTTTTGCAGGAGTCCTATTGATTGTATATTTCAAAGTCTGCCGGAAAAGTTTATCATTTAATTTTTCGATTAGAAGTTTTAGTTCGTGTAGTGCGTTTATTTCGCTTTTGTTTATTTTTTTCTTTTCCGGCAGACTGTTCTACTAATGTTAAATCAATCCGACAAGTTTCTAAATCTGCTTGGGCAATTCTTACGGTTAATTTATCGCCTATGCTAAATTTTTGGCGAGTGCGTTCGCCTTCAATTGCCAATATTTCAGGACGATAGCGAAAATAATCTTGTCCTAAATCACTAACATGAATCATGCCATCAACATAAACATTATCCAATGTTACAAACAAACCAAATTCAGTCATACCGCTGACTGTGCCAGCAAATATTTCGCCAATTTTATCTTTCATATAGTAGGTTTTTAGCCATCGTTCAACTTCATGCGATGCGTCATCGGCACGTCTTTCAGCATGTGAGCAGTGGGTGCCAAGTTGTTGCCATGATTTTTCTTTATATTTTTTGTTTTGTAAAATTGCCTTAATCGAACGATGTACTAATAAATCCGGATAACGTCTAATCGGCGAAGTAAAATGCGTATACACATCGTAAGCTAAACCAAAATGCCCTTTATTTTCAGGTTGATAAACTGCCTGACGCATGGATTTTAGCAACATAATTTGAATAATATGTCTATCAGGACGAGTGCTAATTTGTTCTGCAATTTTGGCATAGTCTTTGGGTGATGGATTGGTTTTGCCACCTAAATATAATCCTAATAATGACAATTGCTCACGCAAAGTATTTAATTTATCTTCATGCGGAGACTCATGGACACGATAAAGTGTATCTACTTGATTTTTAAGTAATAAATCGGCAGCACAAACATTTGCAACTAACATACATTCTTCAATAATACGATGTGCGTCATTACGTTCTAATGGAACGATTTTTTCGATTTTGCCATTATCGCCAAAAATCATGCGAGTCTCAATTGAATCAAAATCCATTGCTCCACGTTGTTGGCGTTTTTTAAGTAATACTTTGAATAAATTATATAAAGCGTTAAGTTCTGCTTTGAGTGGATAGTCTTCTTTGCTACATAATTGTTGCCACACTTTGTTATAAGTTAAACGTGCATGAGAACGTATAACTGCCGGATAAAAACGGTATTCTTTAATGTTTCCGGCAGACGTGATTACTGCATCGCATACCATAGATAAACGTTCAACATCAGGATTAAGTGAGCAAATGCCATTTGATAATTTTTCCGGTAGCATAGGAATAACACGACGTGGAAAATAAACACTGGTAGCACGCTCACGTGCGTCAATATCAATTGCATCAAACGGTTTAACATAATGCGATACATCAGCAATAGCTACAACTAATCGCCAATTGCGACCTACTTTTTGGGCAAAAACTGCATCATCAAAATCACGTGAATCATCACCATCAATAGTAACTAATGGTAAATCACGTAAATCTTCTCTGCCTTTGCGTTCTGATGGTTTGACTTTATCGACAATTTTTTCTGCTTTTGCAAGACAATCATCGGAAAACTGATATGGTAAATCGTGCTTACGTAAGGCGATTTCTATTTCCATACCATCGTCAGCATACGAACCTAAAACTTGTGTAATCTTGCCAATAGCAGGACGATTATTACTTGGATAAGAAATTATTTCTACTTCAACAACTTGATCATCATTAAAGGTTTGTTTATCAGTATTGGGTAATACAATGGAATGAGCAATACGTTTATCCAATGCAATTG
>JAFWUA010000077.1 GCA_017518785.1 Neisseriaceae bacterium | reverse complement strand
TTTGGTCAGAATGTGGCGTTTGAACGCAAAACTGCGTTTAACACCACCATTGCCCAATGCTTTGAAACGTTTTTTCGCACTGGATTTGGTTTTCATTTTAGGCATAAGAAAATCCTTTTTTATTGTTTAAAATCAGGCATCAGGAGGTTGTTGGTACAACACTTAAAAAGACTTCCCCGACACCACTTAAATTTGTTTTTGCCATAAACGGCAAAAACAGAATTCGCAATTATATGATAAAAAATACATTTAATGCAATGGGTTTGTGATAGTGTTTGCTTTTTCCGGCAGACTGAAACCTTTGCAAAACTCGTCATTCTGAACTTTCCGCAGGAAAGTGAAGAATCTAATTGTTTGTTAAATAAAAAAATTCGTAACGAAGTTCAGAATGACGAATGAGAAAAAAGTTGGTTTTGCAAAGGTTTCAGACTTTTGCTGTTTATTTTTTCAAAATATATCGTTGTACAGCTTCATTATGTTCTTGCAAGGTATTGCTAAAATGGCTTTCCTTGCTACCGTCTTGTTTGGCAACAAAATACATATATGTAACATCAGCAGGGTGTGCGGCTGCTTCTAACGAGGCTTGTGATGGGGCACAAATGGGTGTTGGTGGCAAGCCATGACGTGTATAAGTATTATATGGAGTGTCGCGTTGTAAATCTTCTTTGTGAATTTTCCCCTGATATTTATCTCCCATACCGTAAATCACCGTAGGGTCTGTTTGTAATTTCATATTTATTTTCAAGCGATTTACAAATACTGCGGAAACTTTGCGGCTATCTTCTGGCAGATTGGTTTCTTTTTCGATGATACTTGCCATAATTAATAATTCATAAGGATTGTTATATGGCAATCCTTGATCTCGATTTTCCCAAACCTTATTTAAGGTTTTTTGCATTTTTTTATAAGCAATACGATAAATTTCAAGTTCATTGATATTGCTTGACTCAATATAAGTATCTGGAAATAATAATCCTTCTAAATTAACCGCTTCTGATTTAGGGTCGATTTGCGACAAGATTTCTGTTTCACTTAAATTTGATGTACTGCGTTTTAAGTCTGCCGGAAAGCTATTGCGAATTTGTGCAAAAGTATGCCCTTCGGCAATGCGAATGCGAATTTTATCAGGAGTAGCAACAGCAAGATGCTGCACGATTTGCCAAGCGGAATATTTGCCAGACATATGATAGAAACCTGCTTGAATTGTAGGATTGGGATTAAAATAAGCATAAATACGCACAGCAGCTTTTACTGATAGCTTATGATTGACAGCCTTATCATTGTGCAGGGTCGATGCAACTTCATTCCAGCCCTGTGAATTTTTCACTAATAGCCGATAATTGTCCGGTAGTTGCTTGGGATAAAATAGTAAAAATGAACCAAATCCAATTGTAATAAATAAAATAAAAACAATAAGATAAATCGTTCGAGATAGTATTTTTTTCATATAATTTCAATCTTTATTTAAACACACACTAAACACATATTTAAGATTAATTTTAAGTCTGCCGGAAAATAATTTGCAATCACAACAAAACTATATTGCGATTGAAGCGACTATAATACATGCTTTATATAGAGGGAATTTTTGCGAAACTCATAATTTCATCTTAATGTGTAAGAAATTATAATTTTTAAGAAGTTCCCAAGAGAATTTTATTTAAAATTGGGGTAATTTGATGTTTTCCGGCAGTGTATCAAAAGATGATTTGTTATCTCGTTTCCAAAAAGCGAGAATTTTAGTGGTTGGCGATGTGATGTTAGACCGCTACTGGTTTGGAGATACATATCGTATTTCTCCGGAAGCACCAGTACCGGTAGCAAAGATTGAACGCACAGAAAATCGTGCTGGCGGTGCTGCTAATGTAGCACGGAATATTGCTTCTTTGGGCGGACAGGCTGTTTTATTGTCGGTGGTGGGGGCTGATGATGCGGCTGATGATTTGACTTCTTTAATGCAAAAAGATGGGGTTAAAACTCATCTTCTTCGCGATTCCTCGATTAATACTACTATTAAACTACGTGTGATTGCTCGTAATCAGCAACTGATTCGTTTGGATTTTGAACATAGTCCTAATCATGAGATTTTGCATTTGGCAGTGGATTCTTTTCGTAAATTGTTGCAGGATTGTGATGTGGTTGTTTTGTCTGATTACGGTAAGGGTGGTTTGACGCATGTAACAGAAATGATAGATATGGCACGTAATGCCGGCAAAATGGTGTTAATCGACCCCAAAGGTAATGATTATCTGCGTTATCGCGGAGCAACGATGATTACTCCTAATCGTGCAGAATTGCGTGAAGTGGTAGGCGATTGGAAATCCGAAGATGAATTGACTTACAAAGTTCAGCAATTACGAGCTAATTTACGCGTTAAATCTATATTACTTACTCGTAGCGAAGAAGGGTTAAGCCTGTTTGGTGAAAAAATTGAACATCGTTCAACCCAAGCGATTGAAGTTTATGATGTCTCTGGTGCGGGTGATACGGTAATTGCTGGTATGGCTTTGAGTTTAGCGGCAAATTTAAGCGATTCAGATGCCATGAGTATTGCTAATATCGCCGCTGGTGTAGTAGTAGGTAAAGTCGGAACTGCTGTATGTACTTGGAATGAATTGGCTTGTTCTTTGTTTTAAAAGGTTGGGATACTAATTTTCCGGCAGTGTTTATTAAATAAAGTCTGCCGGAAAGTTTTTTATAGCTATTTTTTATTATGACTTTTAGTGAATGGATTATGGCTTCTAACTTACCACGTTTGGAAGCACGTCTTTTAGTGCAGCATGTGTGTCATTGGGAACACAGTCAGGTGATTACTCGTGGTGCTGATAGTATTCCTGATGATATTTTGATGCGTCTGAACGATTTAGGGCAAAGACGAGTAAATGGTGAGCCCATTGCTTATTTAATAGGTAGGCGAGAGTTTTATGGGCGTAATTTTTATGTAAATTCTGATGTTTTAATTCCACGCCCAGAAACGGAATTATTATTAGAAACAGTTTTAGATAGTCTGCCGGAAAACTCTTCTATTTGGGATATTGGTTGTGGTAGTGGCATTCTATCAGTATCGATTAAATGCGAACGTTACGATTGCACGGTTTTTGCGAGTGATATAAGTTGTGCAGCCTTGTCGGTGGCACAGCGTAATGCTCAAACTTGGAATGCAAAAATTAATTTCTTACAAGGAAGTTGGTTTGATTGTGAAAGTCTGCCGGAAAAATATTCGCTTGATGTAATTGTATCCAATCCACCTTATATTAGAGCTGATGATATTCATTTGCAACAAGGCGATTTGCGTTTTGAACCTCAAATTGCATTGACTGATTTTAACGATGGATTAGAGGCTTTTCGTATTTTAATTGCCAATGCACCTAATTTTCTAAAATCAGGTGGCAAAATATGCTTGGAACATGGCTTTGACCAAAATATTGCGATACGTGATTTATTACAACAAAGAGGATTTATTAATATTCAAACATTATCAGATTTAGCAGGATTACCACGTGTTACAGTTGGTTTTAAGAAATGATTTTTAGAGATTAAATAAAGTAACAACATCGGTAAATATAATAGACACAATATGCTGATAATATGAGGAAGATACCATTCAATTACAGGTTTTCTGCCTTTGCAAAAATCAATAATTATCCAAGTCAACTCCCACAATGCCGGCAAACCGATTAAACCTGCCCATAATATGCCGCAACTATTACCGATTGTGTAACTAAAACGCTTATTAAAACAGATACTACGGCAAAATTTCCAAGTAATCATTACCGCATAAATGGTGCATAACGCCATGATACTACCTACTATTGCAGGCAATAATGTCAGACTTGTTTCTATATTATTTAAGTTTTCCGACAACGTTGGTATTGTATTAGCAGCATATTGAACAAGAAATGCTCCTTGCTCAAATATTAAATAAATCAATGGGATAGAAAGAATAATTAGACGTAACATAGATTGATTTTATATTTTAAGTAAATATTTTCCGGCAGACTGAAACCTTTGCAAAACTCGATTTTTTATTATCCGTCATTTTGTGCGATAGCGAAGAATCTTTAAAAAAACAAAAAGTTGAGATTCTTCGTTTCGCTATGCTCAACTCAGAATGACGAGTTTTGCAACGGTTTCAGACTATTTGAAACTAAATCAATCAATAAGTCTGCCGGAAAGGTTTTTAAAACTAAAAGACTCCTGCAAAACTCGATTTTTTCTATTACTCGTCATTCTGAACGTAGTGAAGAATCTTTATAAACAATAAGTTAGATTCTTCATTTCACTTCGTGAAATTCAGAATGACGAGTTTTGCAGGGGGCTCACTAATCGTTTTACAATGCCTTGCGTACTATGGTTACGGTTTCATCATCAGGGTCAGGTTCGATAGTGAATCCTAATTTTCTCATCATGCCCTGCATAGATTCGTTATCTGCCAAGACATCGCCGCGTATGCTTTTGAGTCCTTGTTTGCGGGCAACTTCGAAAAGCTGATTCATCATAATACTGCCAATACCTTTTCCTTGCTGATTATCCGCAACTGATACCGCAAATTCACATTCAACCGAGTCTGGGTCGGTTACATAACGAGCCACACTCAATATTTCATCTTGCTCGTTTTGCATTATCAAGCCAACTTCACGGTCGTAATCCAATTGAGTAAACCGTACTAATACATTGTCTGATAATTCCTTGACATTCGACATAAAACGATTGTAACGACTTTCATCAGATAAATTACGAGCAAACTCCTGAATAGCAGAAGCATCAACATCTTGCACTGGTCGAATCAATACCGGAGTACCATCTTTGAGTTGAATACGACTTTCCCAATCTCGTGGATACGGCATAATTGCCATATGCGAATAGCGTTCAGATGGAGGTTCATTGTTAATAATTACTCGCACATCTGATGCAATTGCACCTTGTGGCGATAATAGTAATCGATTTTAAGTTCTGAAACTTCTGGTAATTCCGCTGCTAATTCAGATACACCAAACATAACTTTGTATAAAGCATCGCGGTTGATTGGTTGCATATTTTTATAGTAATCAAAAGTTTGGCTAATTTTAGTTTGAGCTATCATGGTATCGATGATTTCTTTGCGTAACGGTGGCAAAGCAATGCTACGATCTTTTTGAATAGCGGCATCACCACCTGCGGCAAAGGTGATAACTGGTCCAAAAGTATCATCTTGCACCATGCTAATTTTAACCTCACGAATATGATAAGTTGGCAACATATTTTGCACACTCATACCATTAATCATGGCATGAGGTGCAATCACCATCGTGCGTTCTGAAATTTGATCATAAGCATCACGCAATTCTTCCTCATTGCTAATATTTAGCCTTACTCCGCCAATATTTGATTTATGCAAAATATGTGGCGAATCAACCTTTAACGCAATTGGATAGCCAATAGAATTAGCAATTTCTACTGCCTCTTCTTTATCATGAGCTAATGCGGTGTAATTGCATTCCACGTTAAAACATGCCAATAGTTTTTTCGATAAATATTCCGGCAGTACATACTGCATGGTTTCGCGTGCTTCTTCAATGATTTGTTTTGCCAGTGCAATGTTTGGATTTAATTGTCGTGTTTTGTATGATGGAATGGTCATCAGACGTTTTTGGTTTTGATTAAACTGTGCCATATTCGCAAATACTTCCAATGCAGAACGTGGCTGGTGAAATTGAATACAATTGTTTTGAGAGAATAATCTTCTGCCACTGGACACTTTCTCTTCACCCACCCAAACTAACAAAATGGGTTTGCTACTTTCTTTTTGTAATTGCACCATCATTTCAGCAATTTTCAAATGTTCGCTACGATCATCGCCTTGTGGAGCAAACAACACCATTACAGCATCAATATTATGATCATCAATACATATTTTAACTGCGGTACGGAAACGCAAGGAACCTGCATTACCTAATAAATCTAATGGATTCCCAGCTTCCACTTCCGGCAGTGCTTGTGATAGGGCTTGAACAGTTTTGCCGCTAAATTCTGCTAAAACAATATTTTTATCAGATGCAACGTCCGCAGACACCATTCCTAAACCCACACCATTACTAACAATAGCTAAACGATTGCCCTGAACACGGTATTTAGCTGCCAATATTTGCACCGCATCGAATACCTGATTCAAACAACTCATTGACAATGCACCAGTGCGATTTAGAGCGTGATTAAACACCTCTGACGGCAAAATAAGATCTGCCACATGCATAGTTGATTGTTGATTATTATTTCTTAACTCCTCTGCACGTCCGATTTTTAAAACCAATACTGGTTTACTACGAGCAGCTTCTTTTAGAGCACTCATCAAGCGTCTGCCATTATCAGTTTGATGAATCAAAAGAATAATCGCATCAGTTCTTGAATCGTGTACCAGATAATCCAAAATTTCGCCCAAGGCAATATTACTATTGTGGCTATTGAATGACACTGCCATAGAAAAACCAACATAGTGTTCATGTGACCAATCCAAGATAGCCGAACACAAACTGCTTGAATGCCCAACCACTGCAACATTACCTGCTTTCACATGACCAGTATAAGTACAAGCATTAATTCCAGTATGCGGACATATCAAACCAAATAAAGTTGTACCTAATATGCGAATACCTAATTGATTTGCCTGTCTAATTGCTGCTTTGGTGAGTTGTCGCTCTTCGCCATCGTCATCGCTATTAATTTTAATCATCATCACATGATTAATGCCTAATTCATGACATTCTTTCAGAATAACTTGATAAGACTCTGCCGGAGTAACAATAATCACCATATCAGGCATCTCTTCAAGTTCTCTCAAATGAGCAACAGTATTAATGCCAGCAACAATTTTATGTTTAAGATTAACCGGAGACAGCTTAATATCGCCTCTACCTATTTGAAGTTTAGAGGTTAAAAGATTGCTGAAAATAAGATGTCCAACAGAATCAGGAGAATCAGACGCACCAACAACTGCAATATGACGTGGTGCAAAAATAGGAGATAGATAGTGCTTTTTTTGCATAATGAACGTCCCCACGTTTGGGTTAGAAAGAACGTATATTATATTTGAATTTGCACCATCAAAATATTAAAAAAATCTATTAATATGAGACTCCTGCAAAACTCGATTTTTTCTATTACTCGTCATTCTGAGCCGAAGCATTGAGCGTAGCGAAGTGGCAAGCGAAGAATCTTTATAAACAATAAGTTAGATTCTTCATTTCACTTCGTGAAATTCATCAATGACGAGTTTTGCAGGAGTCTCTAATATTGAAAATGTCAACAAATATTTCTTATCGAAAAAACTTGTTTAACAGTGTTTTATGAGAGGTTTTAATAAGTGCTTGCTCTGAAAGCATTGCAAAACCATACATCTAAAAAGAAACGCAGTAGACTGGGTTTCATAACTTACCATTTACCAAACAGAAACTTTTGCAAAACTCGTCATTCTGAACTTTCCGCAGGAAAGTGAAGAAT
>JAFWUA010000076.1 GCA_017518785.1 Neisseriaceae bacterium | reverse complement strand
TATTAGATAATTATATTGATTTTAATGGTAATATCCACAGCTGAAACATTTTACATAACAGATAAAACATATCATGACATCATTTGTTCCACTACGCTTACATTCCGAATACTCTTTGGAAGACGGTATGGTACGTCTGCCAGATGCGATTTCTTTTGCCAAAGAACAAAAGTTTCCAGCTTTGGCTCTGACCGATGGCATGAATATGTTTGCTGCTATTAAATTTTATAAAAAGGCTCGTGCAGCAGGTATTGTGCCAATTTTGGGTGCAGATATTATCGTTGCGGCAACCGATAAGATTGATACTTCACATTTATTGCTTTTAGCCAAAAATCATACTGGTTATTTGCGTTTGTGTGAGTTATTAAGCGAAGCTTATTTGCGTGAAGATAGAGACGAAATAGCATCGATTACATGGGATAGTTTGGAAAATATCGATAGAAGTGGTTTGATTTGTCTCTCTGGTGCAGCAAATGGTGCTGTGGGTAAGGAAATTATTGTAGGCAATATTGATAAAGCATCAGCAATAGCAATGCGTTTGAGTAATTTATTTCCAAATTCATTTTATTTAGAAATTCAACGTCTGCCGGAAACCAATGGTGATTATCCTGATTTCTTAAAAACACATTTCAAACAAATGCAGCATAATGCCGAAGTGGTACTTTCCGGCAGTCTTGTCTTGGCAGAAAAATTAGATTTGCCAGTGGTGGCAACTCATGCTATTCAATTTTTACATGCTGATGATTTTATTGCTCATGAAGCACGTGTTTGTATTGCTTCGGGCGAAATACTAAATGATAAAAAACGGATAAGACATTTTCACCCATCACAATATTTTTTATCAGCAGATGAAATGCAACAATTATTTGCTGATTTACCAGAAGCTTTGGAAAATTCAATAGAAATTGCAAAACGTTGTTCGACTGAAATTACGTTAGGCAAACACTTTTTACCATTATTTCCTACTCCTAATAATATCTCTTTGGACGATTATCTGTGCCGACAAGCACGATATGGTTTACAACAACGTATGTTGGCACTCTATCCGAATGAACAAGAAAGATTACAAAGACTGCCGGAATATGAACAGCGTTTAGAATTTGAATTATCAATTATTATTCAAATGGGTTTTCCAGGTTATTTTCTGATTGTGGCAGACTTTATTAACTGGGCAAAACAAAATGGTTGTCCAGTAGGTCCCGGTCGTGGTTCTGGGGCTGGTTCATTAGTTGCCTATGCTTTGAAAATCACCGATTTAGATCCTTTGCGTTATGCACTGCTATTTGAACGCTTCTTAAATCCAGAACGTGTTTCCATGCCAGACTTTGACGTGGATTTTTGTACTCAAAATCGTGATCATGTAATTGATTATGTACGCGATAAATATGGTCATGACGCAGTTAGTCAAATTATTACTTTTGGCACATTATCCAGTAAAGCGGTAGTGCGTGATGTTGGAAGGGTGTTGGAATTGCCATTTGGTTTGTGCGATAAACTTTCCAAACTCATTCCATTAGAAGCTAATAAACCGTTATCACTCAAAGACGCAGTCAAAGCAGAACCATTAATCGAACAAACTTTGAAAGAAGAAGAAGCAGAAGAATTATTAGTATTAGCCCAAAAATTAGAAGACTTGCCGCGTGGCACTGGTATGCACGCTGGTGGGGTGTTAATTGCTTTGGGTAAATTAACCGATTTCTGTCCAGTATATAAAGCTACTGGCGATGATGCTGCATCAGTATCAATGTACGACAAAGATGATGTTGAAGCAGCTGGTTTGGTGAAGTTCGACTTTTTAGGCTTACGCAACTTAACCATTATTCAAATGGCACAAGATATGATTGCCGCTTTGCGTGGCGAACAAGTTGATGTTGCCCATATTCCATTGGACGATGCACAAGTTTATCGCGATATTTTTGCAGCTGGCAATACTACTGCCGTATTCCAATTTGAATCGGTAGGTATGAAAAAAATGTTACGTGATGCACGACCTACCAAATTTGAAGAAATTATTGCTTTCGTTGCTTTGTATCGACCAGGACCAATGGATTTGATTCCAGATTTTATTCGCCGTATGCACGGCTTGGAAAAATTTGAATATCTGCACCCATTTTTATCCGAAGTACTTGAACCCACCTACGGCATTATGGTGTATCAAGAACAGGTGATGCAATCAGCACAAGTTTGTGCTGGTTATTCATTGGGCGGTGCAGATATGTTACGCCGTGCTATGGGTAAGAAAAAACCAGAAGAAATGGCAAAACAAAGAGAAACCTTTGTTGCTGGTGCTGCCGAAAAAGGCATTGACCAAGAAAAAGCCAACGAAATTTTCAACTATATGGAAAAATTTGCAGGCTACGGCTTTAACAAATCGCACGCCGCAGCCTATGCTTTGGTTGCCTATCAAACTGCTTGGTTGAAAAAACATTACACCGCTGAATTTATTGCAGCTACCATGTCCAACGAGCTTACTAATACTGCACAACTTAAAAACCTTTACGATGATGCAATAGCCAATAAAATTACTTTTTTGCCACCATCAATTAATGCTTCCGACTATTTATTTACGCCAATTTCTCAACATGAAATTCGTTACGCTTTGGGTGCTATTAAAGGCACAGGAGAAGCTGCGATTGGTCATATTGTAGAAGAACGAAAAGCCAATGGTGCATACCAAGATTTATTCGATTTTTGTCAGCGAGTGAATAATCAAATATGCAATCGCCGTGTTTTAGAAACTCTAATTCGTGCTGGCACATTCGATGAATTAGAAAGCAATCGTGCCATGTTATTGGGCAATTTAGAATTGGCAATGGAATATGCCGAACAAATGCGTGCTAATGAAATGCAGTGCGGATTGTTTGATACTGTGGATAATGCAATTGAAGACGTGCAAATGGAATTTATCAGTGCTTGGAATTTATCTACTAAATTAGCCGAAGAAAAAACTTCATTAGGTTTTTACTTTTCAGCACACCCATTTTCACCGTATAAAAAGGAAATTAGCCCCATAGTACGTACATCTCTTGCAGATATTACTCCACAAGACTATCTGCAATGGATAGGTGGCTTTGTTACCAATATACGTTTTGTAACCACTAAAAAAGGTAAAAAACTCTGTCTTGCAATATTAGAAGATGATAAAAGCAAATTAGAAATCAATGTTTCCGATACTGCTATATCAAGTTTAGAAGAACCATTCGCTACCGATAAACTATATTTATTTAAATGCAAAATCAGCAAAAACACTTATAACGATGAAGAAATGATACGCATTTTTGCCGAAGAAATCATGCCATTAGATGTTGCACGTCAAAAACATGCACAACATTTATGCCTTGAACTTAACGCACAACATAACATAGAACAAATTGCTCAAACCATAAAAAAATACCAACAAAAATCACAAGTATCCATTGTTATTCAATATACCAATGAAAATTTTTCCGGCAGACTTAAAGCAGATAACAGTTGGCAAGTAGCACCAGTTCAAGCACTATTAGATGAATTACAAAGTCAGATAGGTGCGGATAATGTATGGTTATCTTGGAAAGAAATATTATAAAAAAAACTATATAAATCTTATATATTGCATCGCAAGACACAGGAAGATTCTGACAAGCTAAAAAAAGGGGTATAATCCGCACCAAGATTTTTTAACAAATGCTCACTACAAGAAAGGCTCAATACAATGTTTCCAGAATATCGCGATTTAATCAGCCGCCTGAAAAATGAAGATGCACACTTCTCTCGTCTTTTTGAAGAACACAACGAATTGGATCACAAAATTATTCGTCTTGAAAATAGTCCTGTAACAAGTGGATTAGATGAAATTGACGATCTGAAACGCCAAAAACTACGCTTAAAAGATGAACTATATGAAATTCTCAAAAAAGCGGCAGCCGAAGGCAAATAATTCTTGAATAACAATTAGTTCCGCTGTATTCATTGCGAATGCAGCGGTTTTTTATCGAACGGTTAGCAAATTTATGAACCAAGAAAAATTTACCCAAGAAAAGGTGTTATGGGTAAAGCGTCATACAGATAAGCTGATGACGTTTGCTATTTCTCGTCCATCTGCTTACCGTTTTAGTGCAGGGCAATTTTCTCGTTTAGGTTTAAATTTAAGTGGCACAACCATTTGGCGTGCTTATTCGATTATGTCGCCAGAATATGCAGAATATTTAGAATATATTGCGGTACTTATACCCAATGGCGACATGAGTGCTTGTTTGCAAAACATGCAAAAGGACGACTATATATATTTAGATAAAAATGCCACTGGATTTTTACTGCCACAACGTTTTGCTGACGGACGTGATTTAGTGATGTTATCCACAGGTTCTGGAATTGCCCCATTTTTATCGCAACTTATGCAAGTTACGCTATGGCAACGTTTTGAACATATTGTTTTAGTGCATAGCGTATCTTACACTAATGAATTAATCTTTTCCGGCAGACTTAAACAATTATCAAATAATCCATTAGTAGGAGAATTTGCACATCGCCTAATCTATATTCCAATTACCACTCAAGATAGTGGCGGCATCTTACATCAACGCATTCCTGCTCTACTGCTTAATGGAGATTTATCGCGTACATGCCAAATAGATTTTAATCAAAAAGATACTCGATTTATGATTTGTGGAAATCCATCTATGGTAGAAGATACATATAGTGCATTAAAACAATTAGGTTTTACCATGAATCGCAACCGCACTCCGGGACAAATTTTAATGGAAAATGGTTTTTAAAATAGTCTGCCGGAAAAAATCTTATGCCAATTTATCATCAAGTTGCACTTAATATTCCATTATTTAAATTAATGACTTATCGTCATGATAAGGTTTTGCCGATTGGAACTCGTGTCATTGTGCCATTTCGTGGCAAACCCAAAGTTGCGTTTATCTGGGAAAGTCAAATTAAACCTGATATTGATGAAGAAAAAATCCTACCAATCACCACCGTATTCGATAATGAACCACGCTTAAATAAAGATTGGATAGAATTATTAGAGTTTACCTCGCGTTATTATCATTATCCTTTGGGAGCATCGATTTTCACTGCTATTCCAGCAGGTATGAAAAAATCTAAACAATTATCCTATCCAATAGTAGATAAAACTTTTATCTTAAACAAAACAGGTTTGGAACAAAAAGCACCATCACAACATCACCATAAATTACTCGCTTTATGGAATGCACTTGCTTTGGGCATAAAATTAAGTGCTGCTAAAAATATTCACGCTCGTGCCATACACTATCTGAATCAATGGCAAGAATTAGGATATTTAGATGAAATTAGCAATCACACCATCAATGTCAAAGAAGGTGCGGTTAAACTTAATGAACAACAATTTCTCGCATACAAAACTATTTGTGATAGCTTAAATAGTTTTAAGTCATTTTTACTATTTGGCATCACTGGCAGTGGTAAAACTGAAACCTATTTTGAAGTCATGGCAGAAGTATTTTCGCAAGGTAAAAGTGTTTTATTTTTACTGCCGGAAATCAATCTTACCGAACAATTATTAGCTCGTTTTGCCAAACGTTTTCCAGATATTTCCTGTGCCCTTTTACATAGTCGCAATAGCGATGGCGAACGAACACAAGATTATTTATCTGCATTATGCGGACAAGTTCAATTAGTAATCGGAACACGACTTGCAGTATTTACTCCGATTAAAAATTTAGGTTTGATTGTGGTAGATGAAGAGCATGATTCATCATTCAAACAGGATAATGAATTGCGTTATCACGCTCGTGATTTAGCAATATGGCGTGCCAAGCAAGCACAATGTCCGATTATTTTAGGTTCTGCCACTCCGTCTTTGGAAAGTTTTTATGCTGCACAAAATAAACGTTATCAATTATTAAGCATAACTCGCCGTGCCAAAGAAAACGCACGTCTGCCGGAAATATTAATCGACAACGTGCGTCATCAAAAACTTACCGAAGGATTAAGCCAACGCACCATTGAACTCTTACAACAAAACTTGAAAAACGGCGGATTAAGCTTGGTTTATCTCAATCGGCGTGGTTTTGCACCAGCATTGTTTTGTAGTGATTGTGGTTATAGTTTTTCCTGTCCTAATTGTTCTGCAAAAATGGTATTGCATCGCACTGCTCATCATTTGCGTTGTCATCATTGCAACCATCAAATACCTATTCCTGCATACTGTCCTGATTGTGGTAATGTCGATTTAAGTGCAATTGGCTTTGGTACTCAAAGAATTGAAGATGCACTCAAAAAAATATTTCCTACTGCAAGAATTGCTCGTGTAGATCGCGACAGCATGTCTCATAAAAACGACTGGCAGGAAATATGCAACCACATATTGGAAAGAAAATTAGACATAATAGTTGGCACTCAAATTTTGGCAAAAGGACACGATTTTGATCAATTAAATTTAGTTACCGTCCTAAATGCTGATGGAAGTTTATATAGTGCCGATTTGCGAGCACGCGAAAGATTATTTGCCGAATTGATGCAAGTTTCAGGACGTGCAGGACGAGATAAGTCTGCCGGAAAAGTATTAATTCAAACTCAACTACCAGATAATCCAATTTTTCATGATTTAAAACGTCAAGACTATATCTCATTTGCACAGAGTGAACTTAATTTACGCCATTCATTTCGAGCACCACCTTGTGTATATGTTGCAGCCTGCCGTGCCGATGCACCACAATTAGATGATGCCATGCAGTTTTTGCGTGATACCTTACAACAATTAACACTGCCGGAAAACATATACACTTACGGTCCTGCCCCACAATTAATGGTAAGATTATCAGGACGAGAAAGAGCACAAATCTTTATAGAAAGCACCAATAGAGCATTATTACACAACATCATCAACACCATAGCCAATGTTATGCAAAAATTAGCTAAAAAAAGAAGTAAAATTCATCATGTTATAGATATAGACCCAATAGAATGTTAGAATTTAATTACAAAACAAATGGTTATTATTTTCCGGCAGACTATTGTAAATAGCAGATATAATTTTAG
Source organism: Neisseriaceae bacterium (assembly GCA_017518785.1). Taxonomy (GTDB): domain Bacteria; phylum Pseudomonadota; class Gammaproteobacteria; order Burkholderiales; family Neisseriaceae; genus RGIG9985. Next base: position 2,367 of record JAFWUA010000076.1, on the reverse strand, counting down.
CTAATAAAAGTTTAAACAGATTAATTTAATACAAGGAAAACACATTATGGCAATACTAATTACTGGGGCTTCCGCAGGTTTTGGTGAAGCATTATGTCGCTTATTTGTAAAAGAAGGATACCATGTAATCGGTGCGGCAAGGCGTAAAGAACGCCTTTCAAACTTACAACAAGAATTGGGTGAAAAATTCTATCCGTTACAAATGGACGTTTCCAATCAACAAAGTATAGACAATGCCATAGATAGTCTGCCGGAAAAATGGCAACAAATTGAATTACTAATCAATAACGCTGGTTTAGCATTAGGATTAGAACCAGCACATCAGGCGAATTTTGATGATTGGCAATGTATGATTCAAACTAATATCATTGGACTTACCTATTTAACTCACAAAATTCTGCCTCAAATGGTTAAACGCAAAAACGGACATATCATCAACATTGGTTCAATTGCGGGCACCTACCCTTATCCAGGAGGCAATGTTTATGGTGCAAGCAAGGCTTACGTTAAACAATTTAGTCGCAATTTGCGTGCTGACCTACCTGGTACCCAAGTTAGAGTTACCAATATCGAACCTGGACTATGTGGCGGTACCGAATTTTCTAATGTACGTTTCAAAGGTGATGATAAAAAAGCCATGCAAGTATATGACAAAGTTGAATACGTAACCGCAGAAGACATTGCCAATATCGCCTTATGGATTTTCAAACAACCCAAACATGTAAATATAAACTCCATAGAAGTTATGCCGGTTGCACAAAGTTATTCAGCACTTGCAGTTTATCGCGAATAAATTAAATAGTCTGCCGGAAAATTATTTAACAAACTAATTTAATAGAAAAAAACACCATGATTGATTACGCCAACACCAAACAAATGAATAAAAATTCAGGTCAAGCATCTCCTATACTAATTACGATTATTGCTATAATTGTAATTACAGCAGGATTATTTTTATCCAAATACAATCAATTACAAACTTTGGACGAAGCAACTGATGCTGCTTGGTCGCAAGTATTAAATACCTATAAACGCCGTGCTGATTTAGTCCCACAAGTAGTTGAGGTTGTCAAATCATATACACAACACGAAAAAAAATTGCTTACCGAAATAACCGAAGCACGTACCAATGTAGGCAAACTTCAATTAAGTAGCAAAGAGTTAACTCCTGAAAAATTAGCCGAATTTCAAAAAATGCAACAACAATTATCCGCATCATTAGGTCGTCTAATTGCGGTAACTGAAAACTATCCGGAATTAAAATCAAATGAAATATATCAAAATCTACAAGCAGAATTAGAAGGAAGCGAAAATCGTATTACCGTAGCACGCCGTGATTATATTGAATCGGTACGAAAATTTAATACTGCCGTACGCCGTTTTCCAGGAAATATAGTTGCCAAATATTTAGATATGAAAGTTAAACCTAATTTTTCAGTTGAAAACGAAACAGAAATAGCAGAACCACCTAAATTAAACCTACCATAAGGTAATATAAATGTTATTCCGTTTATTTTCTATAATTATTACACTTCTTTTGCTGATTACAAGCACAGCTTACAGCGAAGAAATAAAACAATTACCAATTGGAAAAACCGCAGTTATAGACACTGCGGATATATTAAGTCTGCCGGAAAAACAACAGTTGGAAAATAGACTACACCAAATAAATGCAAGCGGACAAATAACACCTGCATTAGTAATTATAAAAACAACTGATGGTACAAGTATTTTTGATTATTCTATGGAAGTTTTCCGGCAGTGGCAATTAGGAGATGCAAAAACCAACAATGGATTATTAATGCTAATTGCCATAGAAGATCGCAAATATCAAATAATTACTGGTTATGGATCAGAAGGAGAATTATCAGATACATTTTTATCCCAAATTCAACGACAACATTTACCTCAAAACTTTCGTGAAAACCGTTATGCACAGGGCATTAATGAAGTATTTGATGAAATTACAACTCGCATGGCATTACCGGTGAATCAACGCATAGAATTATTTAATAATGAACAAAAAGTTGCTAAAACAGATAAAATAACAAACACTTATCTATCGATAGCATTATTATTATCGATTATAACTGGATTCTTATATAGAAAACGCATATATAAACGTATTTATATTTTATTATTTGGCATAATTGTAAATAGTATATTTATATCAATAATATACAGTTCTTCCGGTGGAATTAATGAGTTATCATCAGACTTACTAGGTGCTAATACTATATTTTTTATATTGCACTATATGATTGTTTTATTCTTATCTCCATTTATACAGCCCAAAGAAAATATTACTACTTATAGTGGTTCAGGTAATTATAATAGTAGCTCTAACTACGATTATGATAGTAGCTC
>JAFWUA010000075.1 GCA_017518785.1 Neisseriaceae bacterium | reverse complement strand
AATAGCCCACCAAATTGAAAATCCTGCTACATAGTATGCAATATCAGAAACATAAGCACCAATTGTGCCACCTAAATTACGTGCATTAGTTTCTATGCTTGTACTACGCGACCATGCTAAATCATCAACACTAAATGAAAACAGACATAGCATAAAATAAAAAACCATTAACAATGCAATTAACCACAGTGCATCGCCAATTAATATTTCCCATGGCAATGATTCTGGTAATTCATCATTTTTGATTACTGCTTGACGTACGTTTTTTTTCTGCTTAAATGTCGTGCTTCTTTTGTTTGCAGTAACTTTTTGTTTTCTAAACAATTTATTTATAATACCCATAGTTTAAAATATTTTCCGGCAGACTTTCTTTTTAATACACAGAATTATCAGAAACAAAATTATTCTGTTGATATACAATCCCACATTGCCCCTAATACACGTTTACCTTTTGAACCTGTTATATTTGATAGGTTCAAAGCTATTTTATGGACACGACAGTGAGCAAACCATGCAAAAGCAGATGATTCTACATGCATCGCAGGCAAACCATATTGTGCTGTATCGCAAATCTTGCAATTTGGTAATAAATTGCTGATACGTTCACATAAAAAGCTGTTATATGTGCCTCCACCACATAGTAACACTTGTTTTGCATCATCTGCATATTTTTTAACTGCATTAGCAATGCTCATTGCAGTTAATTCAGTTAAGGTACGCAAGACATTATATGGATTTTCATCGCCACGCAAAACTTGTTTTGCCCATGTAAATGAAAATAAATCACGCCCTGTACTTTTAGGAGGAGACCATGAGAAATAATCTTCTTGCAACCATGATTCTAACAAATCTTCCAAGATTTCGCCTTGTCGTGCGATTTTTCCATCATCATCATAATCACAAGCAAAATGTAATCTGCAATACTCATCGATTAGCATATTTCCAGGTCCAGTATCGAAGCCACTGATAGTACCGTTTTTATGCAGTATGGTTAGATTAGCTATTCCACCAATATTTACTACTGCACAAGTTTGTTCATGATTAAAAAACAATTGATGATGGAAAATTGGCACTAATGGAGCTCCTTGCCCTCCGGCAGCAATATCGGTAGCACGAAAATCTCCAACCACAGGCAGTTGAGTAATTTCTGCTAATAGTGCCCAATCTGCCAATTGAACACTATATCCTAATTGCGGTGCATGACGAATAGTTTGTCCATGACAAGCAATAGCTTCGATTGGAATATTTTTCATATCATCTAATTGCAAAAGATTATGCACAACTTCTGCATAATGATAAGTTAGAGTTTGTGCTAATCGTTGTGTGCGATTAATCTCATCATCTCCAACTGTTTGCAATGATAGCAATTGACTACGCAATTTTGCATCAAATGCAAGAAATTTATGTGCTATGACTTTATCAAAGTTATGATTCACAAAACGCACACATACCGCATCTGTACCGTCCATACTGGTACCAGACATTAAACCAATAGCATAATGAATATTAGATTCCATTGATAAAAAATCTTTTAAGAGACTCCTGCAAAACTCGATTTTTTCTATTACTCGTCATTTTGAGCGTAGCGAAGAATCTTTATAAACAATAAGTTAGATTCTTCATTTCACTTCGTGAAATTCAGAATGACGAGTTTTGCAGGACTCTCTTTAATACGGTTT
>JAFWUA010000003.1 GCA_017518785.1 Neisseriaceae bacterium | reverse complement strand
TATCACCCATAGAAACCTTAACCGCCGCAGACGCTTGCCGTGCAATCTCGCCTGTTTCTAATGTTACGGTATGTTGTCCGTATTGAAATGTTTTTGTATGTTTATTAAACATAATTATTTCCTTTATAATCAATATAATAACAACCGCCAAACACTGAAACTCTAATTAAATAAACTGTTTTGTACAACCTATTTAATTAGCGTTTCAGTTTGCATTAGCGGCACACAATTTGTATTTCATGAACCCTCCATTCTATCATTAATTGCTTTATTTATTGTGAATAGGTTTATAAAAAATCTGTCGTAAACCGTTTTAAAAGTTTTCCGGCAGACTATTTATGTTAGAAATACGGTTAACAATACTTTGATACTGAAAAAAGAGTTATCATAAACTTGTCTATACTTAATTTGATGGAGTTTCTGTATGAAAAAATATTTAGCTGAAATGTTCGGCACAATGGTTTTGGTATTAATGGGTTGCGGTGTTGCTGTGAGTTTGGGTTGCGACCCTGTGGCAAACATTCCTGCGGTAGTTGGTACGGCTTTGGCGTTTGGTTTGGCAGTGGTGGCTATGGCTTATACCATTGGAGGTATTTCAGGTTGCCATATTAATCCTGCTATCACTTTGGGTGTTTTATTAAGTGGTAGAATGGAAGCCAAAGATGCAATCATGTATATGGTATTCCAAGTGATTGGTGCATTTATTGGGTCTAGCTTACTGTTCGCTTTAACCTCAAATGTTGATGGTTTAACCGGCACAGGGGCGAATGATTTGCAACAAGGCGTATCCGTTATCGCTGGCTTATTGGCAGAAATAGTTTTTACCTTTGTATTTGTTTTGGTGGTATTGGGAGCAACTGCCAAAGCCAACAATGCAACCAATAAGTTAGCAGGTTTTGCAATTGGTTTAGCGTTAGTTTTGGTGCATTTGGTGTGTATTCGCTATACAGGAACTTCGGTTAATCCAGCCCGCTCTATTGCTCCTGCAATATTTCAAGGCGGTAGTGCATTGGCAAATGTGTGGATTTTCATTGTAGGACCATTTGCTGGTGGTGCATTAGCCGCTTTTGCTTGGAAAGTGATTGATAATAAAGATTAATTTAGTGTTAAGAAAAAATTAATTCCGGCAGACTTATTAATAAATTAAAGTCTGCCTGAAAAGTTTAAATAGTTTCTCGGCAGATTGAAATCTTTGCAAAACTAGTCATTCGTAGCATTGAGAGAAGCGAAATGGAAGAATCTAATTGTTTGTTAACTAAAAAATATTCTTCACTTCCCCTTCACATTTGTTCAAGGTCAGAACGACGAATAATGGGAAAATCGAGTTTGGCAGGAGTTTCTATGCGTGTTTTTTGTGGTTTGATGGTTGTGGTAAAGTTTCCGACAGACTTATCAATTTATGGACTTAAAAAGTCTGCCGGAAACGTTGTTTAAATGCTAATGGAGTGCTACAAATACTTTGTTTTTGATAATCGAAAAACACCATACCGTTTTTAACTATGGCTGTTTCTTGTGCACGAGTTTGATTGTAGATTTGAGTTATTAGCGAGAAGCCTGCTCGTTCGATAGAGTCGATTCCAATGCGAAAGGTTAAAATATCACCATAAAATGCTTGGTGTGAGAATTTAATCATTGCATCTGCCATAATTAAACCACAACCGTCCACATTCATTTCTGTGTAACCGTGTTTTTGTAGGAATTGTAATCTTGCTTCATGGCATAGTTTTAAAATGGCATCGTTGGCAAGATGATTGCCGTAGTTAATATCGCCAATTTGTACGGCGATATTGGTTTCAAATATAAAATCTGGTAGTGAAATTTGTACTCGTGCCATTGTCTTATACCTAAAATTAGATGCAAAGTTTGATACTATCATAATTACATAGGTATTTTTTTACTAAATAAAATTGGTTTGTGTTACACTACGTGGTTTTTAATTTTTGATGCGGGCAAAATTAATAAAAAAGCTTCGCTAATTTTTTGAGTTTATTACATAAAAGGTTTATTAAATATGGCAGTTACAGTCGAAAATTTGGAAGGTTTGATGCGTAAAACCACATTATCAATTCCATGGAGTGATATTCGCTCCCAAGTTGCGGCACGTTTGCGAAATACTCAAAGACGTGCCCGTATTGATGGTTTTCGTCCTGGTAAAGCACCGATGCGTATGATTGAAAGCATGTACGGTGCATCTATCCAAAACGATGTTTTGAACGATAGTGCAGTTGATATGTTCTATCGTTTAGCCGGTGAGGAAAAGTGGAAAGTTGCTACATTACAAAATTTAACTGCAACTGAAAAACAAGAAGATGAAAATAATTTCACCGTTGATGCAGTGTTTGAAGTGATTCCAGATGTTGTTATTCCAGATATGTCTGAAAAAGAAGTGGAGCGTGTTTGTTCGGATATAACTGATGATGATATGGAACGCACCATTGAGATTTTACGTAAGCAACGTGCTGTTTTTAACTATGTAGAACGTCCAGCTCAAAATGGTGATAGAGTGATTATTGATTTTGATGGCAAGATTGATGGTACTCCTTTTGCCGGTGGCAAAGCGGAAAATTATCCTTTTGTTTTGGGCGAAGGTCGCATGTTGCCAGAGTTTGAAGCAGGCTTAATCGGTATGAAAGAGGGTGAAAGCAATGATGTTTCTGTTACTTTCCCTGATGATTATCATGGCAAGGATGTGGCTGGTAAAACTGCTGTATTTACAATTAGCTTGAAAAATGTGGCAGAGTATAATCTTCCAGAAATTAATGAACAATTTGCTATGAGTCTTGGCATTGAAGATGGTAACGTTGATACAATGCGTGAAGAAATCAAGAAAAATATCGAACGCGAAGTTAAACGTCGTACTGATAGCATGACCAAAGAAAATGTTATGAAAGTTCTTTTGGATAATGTAAGTCTGCCGGAAGTACCTAAATCATTGTTATCACAAGAAGTTTCTCGTTTGCGTTCTGAAATGGAAGGGTATTTCAAATCACAAGGTATGAAACCTGAACAAATGGGTAAATTAGAAGATTCTTTCTTTGAAGAACGTGCTAAACGTCGTGTTTCTTTGGGTTTAATAATTTCTGAAATTGTTGATAAAAACGATTTGCGTGCGACTGATGCACAGGTTCGTAAAGTTATCAATGAATTTGCTGAAAGTTATGAAGATCCAGAAGAAGTAATCAAATACTATTTAAATAGCAAAGATAATATGCAAGGTCCAATTGCATTGGCAACTGAGGCAAATGTTGTTGAGTTTATTTTGAGTAAAGCCAAAGTAACCGATAAAAACATCACTTTTGATGAAGTGATGTACGGTGGCAATATTCAAGCTTAATATGTGATTAAGACTGCCGGAAAACATTATTTAATATGTTTTCCGGCAGTCTTAAACCTTTGCAAAACTGGCATCTGTGATACATTTCTGCGTTATGCGTTTATCGAAAACGCAGTTTCGGTGAAGCCAAAACTTGCATAACTATTTGTTATGTCTTCGTTTTTCTGTACTACTATAACTTTGAAGTGCACACACATCTACCAGTTTGGCAAAGGTTTCAGTCTTAATATTTTTGGGTAATGTTGTGAATCTGATTGATACGAGGAAATCAAATGTTGACCGAGATAGAAAATACATTAGTACCAATGGTGGTTGAACAAAGCGGTAGAGGTGAAAGAGCTTATGATATTTATTCAAGGCTTTTGAAAGAGCGTATTGTGTTTATGGTAGGTCCGGTCAATGATCAAAGTGCCAATTTAGTTGTGGCTCAATTGCTGTTCCTTGAAAGTGAAAATCCAGATAAGGATATTTATCTTTATATCAATTCGCCTGGCGGTTCGGTTCCAGCTGGTATGTCGATTTATGACACTATGAATTTTATTAAACCTGATGTGGCTACTTTATGTTTGGGACAAGCTGCCAGTATGGGAGCGTTTTTATTGTCAGCTGGTGCCAAAGGAAAACGTTTCGCACTGCCCAATAGTAGAATTATGATTCATCAACCTTTATTAGGTGGTTTGTCAGGACAAGCATCTGATATTGAAATTCATGCCAAAGAATTGCTGAAAATCAAACAAAAACTTAATAAGTTAATGGCAGATCATGCCGGCAAGCCATTAAGTGAATTGGAAAAAGATACCGATCGCGATAATTTTATGTCTGCCAATGAAGCTTGTGAATATGGTCTGATTGATAAAGTTATTGCAAATCGCAAAGATGTAAAGGCGTAAAAATAAATGAGCGAAAAAAAAATATGCGACTTTTGTGAGCGTTCCGAAGATGATGTTCAGATGTTGATAGAGGGCAGACATCATGTTTGTATCTGTGATAAATGTATTTCTGAATGTTCTAATTTATTAGCAAATGAAAAAGAAGCCGAAGATACACCGGCTATTGCTAATGAACAATTGCCTACTCCACGTGAAATAGTTCAACATCTGGACGAGTATGTAATTGGGCAAGAATATGCAAAAAAATCTTTGGCAGTGGCAGTTTATAACCACTATAAGCGTTTGCAATACCCCAAAGCAGTCGGTAATGTTGAAATTTCTAAAAGCAATATTCTTTTAATTGGACCTACCGGTTCTGGTAAAACCTTGTTGGCACAAACGTTGGCACGTAAATTAAATGTTCCTTTTGTGATGGCAGACGCTACCACTTTAACCGAAGCAGGTTATGTTGGTGAAGATGTAGAACAAATCTTAACCAAGCTTTTGGGAACTTGTGAATTTGATGTGGAGAAAGCTCAACAAGGTATTGTTTATATTGATGAGATAGATAAAATATCGCGTAAAAGTGAAAATCCATCTATTACTCGTGATGTTTCCGGTGAGGGTGTGCAACAAGCTTTGCTGAAATTAATTGAAGGTACAGTTGCAGCAGTGCCACCACAAGGAGGACGCAAGCACCCTAATCAAGATTTTATTCATATTGATACTACCAATATTCTATTTATTTGCGGTGGTGCTTTTGATGGTTTGGATAAAATCATTCGCCGCCGTTCTGATAAAGGCGGAATTGGTTTTGGTGCTGCAATTAGTAGTAAAGAAGAAGCGGAAGATATTGGGGAATTATTTGCCCAAGTAGAACCAGAAGATTTGATTAAATATGGTTTGATTCCAGAATTAATCGGTCGCTTGCCTGTGCTAACTACGCTAAAAGAGTTAGACGAAGAGGCATTGGTGGATATTCTGACTCGTCCTAAAAATGCTTTGGTAAAACAATACGAAGCACTGTTTTCTATGGAGGGAGTGCAGTTGGAAATTCAACCTGCCGCATTGCGTGCAATTGCTAAATTAACTATGGAACGCAAAACAGGAGCACGTGGATTACGTTCCGTTTTGGAAGAAATTTTATTGGATAGCATGTATCAATTGCCTGACCAAAAAAATATCCGCAAAGTTGTTATCAATAAAGCAGTTGTGGAGAATAAACATCCACCGAAATTAATTTTTGAAGATTAGTATTCATTAACTAAATATCAAATAGAATCTGAAACCTTTGCAAAACTGGCATCTGTGGCATATTTCTTCGTTGTGTGTTACTCGAAATCTCGCCTAACTTATTGTTATATATTTGATTTTTATGTTGATATAACTTTGAACTCTACTCACATCTACCAGTTTTGCAAAGGTTTAAGTCTGCCGGAAAGCTATTAATAATGTTTTCCGGCAGACTTTTTTATTTATAGATACTCTTGCAAAACTCGATTTTTTCTATTATTCGTCATTTTGAGCGTAGCGAAGAATCTTTATCAAACAATAAGTTAGATTCTTCATTTCACTTCGTGAAATGAAGAATGACGAGTTTTGCAGGAGTCTCTTATAACAATTGTCCTGTAAGCCTTGATAATCTTTGCGATGCAATATATCTACCTAACACATAATATTTGATTGAGCGTATCATTTAACGCATATTAAGTGATTAATTATCAATTTTGAGTGAATAGCTATGTTTGAATGGCCCGATAGTAGTAAAGGCACAACCGCCTATATCACACACCCAGCTTGTTTTGGACATAATATGGGTGAAGGACACCCAGAATCTCCGGAACGTTTGGTTGCAATTAAGAATCGTTTGATTGAAGAAAATATTTTTGATTCTTTACAACACATTACTCCTGAACCTGCCACCAATGAACAAATTGCGTTAGTTCATCCATTGCATTACATTGAATATTTGGAATCAGTTTCTCCTCATGTTGGTACATTTCGTGTGGATACAGATACTGCTATGAATAGTGGTACTGTTCTTGCGATGCGTTATGCTGCTGGTGCAGTTATTAAAGCGGTTGATATGGTTATGAATGGCGAAGCTCCCAATGCGTTTTGTGCAATCCGCCCTCCGGGACATCATGCCGAACTTGAAAAACCTATGGGTTTTTGCTTTATCAATAACGCCGGAATTGGTGCTATGCATGCTATTCAGAAATATGGTTTGAAACGTATTCTGATTGTTGATTTTGATGTTCATCATGGCAATGGTACGGAGGATGTTTTCAAAAATGATGAAAGGATTATGTTGCTTTCTACCTTTGAGCACCCATTTTTTCCATATTCTGGGGATAAGCCTTTGGGCAACAATCCTAATATTGTGAATATTCCATTGCCTGCTGGTACTTGTGGTTTGGAATATCGTGAGGTAGTTGTTGAAAAATGGCTACCAGCAATTGAACGTTTTAATCCAGAGTTGATTATCATTGGTGCTGGTTTCGATGCCCATAGAGAAGATGATATGGGAAATTTTGGCTTGATAGAATCTGACTATACTTGGATAACGCAACATTTGTTGCGTCAAGCACAGTTATATTGTCAAGGTAGATTGATTTCAGTGTTGGAGGGAGGGTATGACCCAGACCCATTGGCACGTTCGGTAGCTGCACATCTTAAAGTTTTGGCTGATGCTGATGAATAAAAAATCTTTTCCGGCAGACTATTTTTGAATTAAGAAATATCTTTTTCGACAGATTTTATATGTGCATTGCGTGGTCGTTTCTTAAATAAAACGGCTATATAATGCACATTTTGAATTTTAAGTGGGCTTAATAATTGTGAAGGTGTTAGTAACCGGTGGTGCAGGCTATATTGGTTCGCATACGGTAGTAAGTTTATTGGAAAATAATCATCATGTGATTGTATTGGATAATTTATCCAACTCAAGTGCTGATGTTTTAAAACGCATTCATGCTATTACTGGTAGAGAGCTTGTGTTTTATCAAGGCGATGTGCGTGATTTTTCTCTTTTGCAAGATATTTTTAGCAAACATTCTATTGATGCGGTAATGCACTTTGCTGGCTTAAAATCAGTGGGAGATAGTGTACTTAATCCTATTGAATATTATGATAATAATGTTTCCGGCAGTCTTTCTTTGATAAAAGCAATGAAAAAGGCAGGTGTTTTTACCCTAATTTTTAGTTCAACCGCAACGGTATATGGAAATCCTCAAAGTTTGCCTATATATGAAAATATGCCTACCGGTCAAACTATTAATCCATACGGTACTTCCAAATACATGGTGGAACGCATCTTGCACGATATAGCAGCTGCGGATAAACGTTTCAGTATGATTGTATTGCGTTATTTTAATCCGATTGGTGCTCATACTTCTGGCTTGATAGGTGAATCTCCCAATGGTATACCTAATAATCTTCTGCCGTATATTTGCCAAGTAGCAAGTGGAAAACTTGCTCAATTATCAGTATTTGGAAATGATTATCCAACGCACGATGGAAGTGGTGTTCGTGATTATATTCATGTAGTAGATTTAGCCTATGGTCATATTTTGGCTATGAACAAGCATCATAAAAACTCTGGTGTGCATATTTATAATTTAGGAACAGGAAGAGGTTATTCTGTTTTTGAGATTATTCAATCTTTTGAACGAGTAAATAAGGTTCATATTCCTTATTCCATCACCAAGCGGCGTGATGGTGATATTGCTATCTGCTATGCAAATGTTGACAAGGCTAATCGCATCTTGCAATGGCAAGCCAAGTATAATCTTGATGATATGTTAAAAGATGCTTGGCATTGGCAACAGTATTTAAGCCAATCTAATAATTAGATAGATGGTTTTCTGCTAAAATGGTGCTTTGTTTTTTTAACCTTACAACGATTAAATATAAATTATGAGCATTGCAAATAATAAAAAAGCGTTTCACGATTACTTTATTGAAGACAAAATAGAAGCCGGATTGGTATTACAAGGCTGGGAAGTGAAAGCGATTCGTGCCGGACGCGTTCAATTAAAAGAATCCTATATTCATTGGAAAAAGGACGCGTTTTATTTGCTTGGTTCGCATATTACCGCATTACCACAAGCATCAACTCATATTAAATGCGATCCTGTACGTCAGCGTAAATTATTATTGCAACAAGCACAAATCAATAAATTGATTGGTAAAACCGAGCGTAGCGGTTATACCATTGTGCCATTGGATTTACATTATTCTCATGGACGAATCAAAATGGAAATTGGTTTGGCAAAAGGTAAAAAACAACATGATAAACGTGAAGCTGCCAAAGAAAAAGATTGGCAAAGAGAGAAACAACGTTTAATGAAACGTGGATAGTTTTATTGTTTAACAAATTGATTTTAAATTTATTTTTGGGATATTTTAATGTCGGTATTTTTTTTCCGTGGCGAAACTGCCTTATCTGACTTTCGTATTGAAAAACTGTTGCAACAAGCACAAAAACATCATTTACCGCAAGCTGATGAAATTCAAACAGTATTTTGGTATTTACTTGATACCAAACGAGTTCTAACAGAAGAAAAAATAGCCTGTTTAGAAAATCTATTGGAAGCATCATTGACTGCACCGGAACTTGATAATGGTTTTTTAATTACTCCGCGTTTGGGAACGGTGTCTCCATGGTCGTCCAAAGCTACCGATATTGCTCATAATTGCGGTTTAGACGTGGTAAATCGTATTGAAAGAG
>JAFWUA010000074.1 GCA_017518785.1 Neisseriaceae bacterium | reverse complement strand
GGTCGTAGGTAAAGCCGCCGCCTTGTGCTTCGGCTTTTTGCCGCATTTTTTCCAACTCTTCTTTGGAACAGTAGCAATAATAAGCCGCTCCTTCGTCTAACAGTTTTTGGATAATTTCTTTATATCTATCAAAGCGTTGCGCTTGATAAAACGGCCCTTCGTCATAATCCAAACCCACCCACGCCATACCGTCCAAAATGGCTTTCACCGATTCGGGCGTGGAGCGTTCTAAATCCGTGTCTTCAATACGCAAAATAAATTTACCGCCCATTTTGCGAGCATAAGCCCAAGAATAAAGAGCCGTGCGAACACCGCCAATGTGTAAAAATCCAGTCGGACTGGGTGCAAAACGCGTGCGAACTGTATTTGTCATAATTTATAATCTTTCAAATTGTTTTCCGGCAGACTATTTAATAGTAAGAAGTCTGCCGGAAAGAATTAAAATACGAAAAATATCAATGTTTGCAATAAAAACAATGGTATTAATATCCCCAATGACCATGCCATATAGCCAAAGAAAGTCGGCATTTTAACATGACGCTGTTCAGCAATGGATTTCACCATAAAATTAGGAGCATTGCCAATATAGGTTAAAGCCCCCATAAATACTGCCCCCATAGAAATTGCTAATAATGTTGATGATAATTGATTCATCAAAACATCGGCATGACCACCTGCCATATTAAAAAATACCAAATAAGTGGGAGCATTATCCAAAAAGCCAGATAATGAACCAGTCATCCAAAAATACATAGCATCAATTGGTGCTCCATCATCATTTTTTACTAAACGAATTAATGATGCAAAATTGCCCTGCTCTCCCATTTTTAACATAGTTAAAACAGGTGTAATCGTAATAAAAATTGCTAAAAACAACTTACCTACTTCCAACATAGGATCCCAGTTAAATTCATTACCTGCTCGCACTTGTTTTTTGGTAGCCAACAATGACAACAAGGTAATAAATACCAAAGAGGTGTCGCGTAATAATGGCACTAAACCAATTTTAGTTCCTAAAATTTCGATTACTTCATCTGATTTCCAAATACCGGAAATTAACACCGATGCCACAATCATAATTAAAAAGACAAAATTAACCTTGCCATGAATTTTCAAAGGAGCTTTATGAGATCGATGATGTTTATCCTCATCTGGCAAAAATTCATCATTTTGATTGCAATAATGTTTATCTAATAAATAAAACGCAGTCAAAAGAATTATCGATGAAATCAACACCGGCAACATCATGTGCCAAACCGTCCACATAAAATCCACACCTTTTAAGAAACCTAAAAACAAAGGAGGATCTCCCAAAGGAGTTAGACCACCACCAATATTTGCTACTAAAAATATAAAGAAAACAACAGTGTGCACCTTATGTTTACGATGTTCGTTAGCACGTAAAATCGGACGAATCAATAACATCGCAGCCCCAGTTGTTCCCATCAACGATGCCAAAGCCGTCCCAATGGCTAATAAGGCTGTATTGGTTTTAGGAGTACCGCGAAGATTTCCCCAAATTAAAATCCCACCAGATACCGTGTATAAAGCTAATAACAACAATATAAACGGCACATATTCTTCCACAATCGCATGTGCCACCACATGAATAGTTTCATTCAAACCAAAGACCAAGAAATATGGAAGTAAAAAAATAAACGTCCAAAAGGCAACAATCTTGCCAAAATGATGATGCCATATTCTTGAAAACAAAAGCGGTCCCAAAGCAATGGATAACAATACCAAAACAAAGGGTATGCCCCAAAATAAGCTAAGATTCGAGTCATGTGTCCCATCTGACGCATGAACTACAACTGGAATAAAACTCGAAATAAAAACAATAAGTTTGCGAAATGCAAGCATGAAAATACAGCCTCTTTAATTTAACAGCATCTTAAATAATTACAAGACACACTGATTTGTTTCAGGCTGCTGAAATATATAAAATTTTGTTTTATAATAATTTTTCAGCGAAGAAACTGCACGGGGTTACGAATTTTGTTTCTATTTTTACTTTGCTGGTAAGCTTAAAATTTTTTTGTGTTGCCTGATTGCACAAAGTGCAGATTCTACCAAAAAAACACAACAATTACATGCAATACAACACGATTATCCGTAAAGATTTTCCTAAAAAAATCACAATAAAACACAAAATAAGTCTGCCGGAAAACATTTAACAAGCTTTCCGGCAGACTTATTTTTATTAAAAATCAATTAATAGGAGTAGCAGAACGATAATGAGATATTAATTTCGTTAAAACAAATACACTATCATTTCCAGCATTCAAACACGGAATATAACGATAATTCTTACCGCCAGCATTTATAAAAATTTCCTTACCAGAAATAGAAATCTCTTCCAAAGTCTCCAAACAATCACAGAAAAATCCAGGACAACAAATATCTACACTACTCACACCTTGTTTTGGTAATTGAGCCAAAACTTCTTGAGTCGAGGGAGTTACCCAGGCAGCACGTCCAAAACGACTTTGAAAAACTACTCGATAATCCTTATCACTCAAAGATAAACTCTCTGCCAAACGTCTTGCCGTTGTATAACACTGTGCAACATAAGCATCACCTGCCTGATGATGAGACAAAGGGATTCCGTGGAAAGAAAATAATAAAACATCGCCTCGCTCGCTATGTTGCCAATGCAAACGAATCCGCCCAGCAATTGCTTCAATATATGGCATAAAACTATAAAATGGATCAACAGTATTCACCGATGGTGGCACTCGTAAACGTAATAGAGTACGCCACAGTGCATCTAACGATGCAATTGCTGCAGATGAAGCATATTGAGGAAATAACGGAATCGCAATAATACGATTGATACCATCTTTTTTCATTTGTCGCACTACATCTGACATGGATGGATTTCCATATGTCATACCAAAATAAACTGGCAAATCAACTTT
Source organism: Neisseriaceae bacterium (assembly GCA_017518785.1). Lineage (GTDB taxonomy): Bacteria > Pseudomonadota > Gammaproteobacteria > Burkholderiales > Neisseriaceae > RGIG9985. Next base: position 14,676 of record JAFWUA010000074.1, on the reverse strand, counting down.
TTTAGATAATTCATGTGCCAACATACGAGTATTAACAAGCAATGGCGAACCACTATCTCTCCAAATTTTTCTATACAAATTGGCACTTTGCTTGGGACGAAATGGTAATATTATTCCTCGCAAAATCGGCTGCCATAAACAAGGGTTCATTTCAATTACCCTGCGATCTGATAAAAATTCAGCCAAATAACGGCGAACTGATTTATTTTCTGTGCTATCTGGTGAACCTAAATTCATCAACAACACCCCTTCTTTAATATCGGATACATGTGCAACTATGCCGTTTTCAGGGAAAAATACAGCCATGATTCCTCTCCTTATTAAATTCTCGCGTAGCAATTATTTTAGAAGTATAACAAAAGAGACTCAAACTTGATAATTTGAGTCTCTTAATTTATGCGTTAAAATTTAGCAATTATTACAAAAACATATCCATGTTAAATGAGATACGGTTTTATAACTCTTTTTGCAAATCATCTTGCAACTGCACTGCCATATCATCATGCGTAAAAGGTCCTACCTGAACCATATAACCATCACCAGAATGAATAATGCTGACCGTTTGCGTCATTTCGTTTGCTTCTAAATAGCTCACCACACGTTGCATGATTTTTTGTGCATCGTTGATATTGTTTACACTATCCAGATTAACAAACATTTCACCTACATCAGTGTTAGATTTAGGAGAGACAATTTGTTCAATGCGTACTTTGGCAATTCCACGTCCAGTAAAACCTAATTTTTTAGCAGCTGCGTATGATAAATCGATAATCCGCTTACTATGGAAAGGTCCTCTATCATTAATACGCACCACAACAGTTTTTTGATTATCCAAATTAACCACACGTACATAGCTTGGTATTGGCAAAGTAGGATGTGCTGCCGTCATTTCATTCATATCAAAACGCTCACCAGAAGTAGTAAGCTTGCCATGAAAATCTCTGCCATACCAAGATGCAATACCTTCCTGTTCAAAAGGACGTATCTCACGATCTGGGTAATAACGCACACCTTTAACCTTGTAACTTAAATTGGCAGCATAATGTAGTGCCTCTGGAAAAAATGAAGCATCAGGCATCAAGTCAATATCTGACTCACCAATGTCATAAACTACTTCTGGTGATTCATTAAACGAAAAACGCAATAGCAAACTTATCACCATCACAAATAGTATGACAAATACGAAAAATACATTTTTAACGGTATTCATTGCTTTTTCAAATTGGTTGTTAAACGCTTTGTTGCCATGATTAATTAGTTGATTAACAAACGGCAACCGGAAGGAACTTTACAGCCCACCCGAAAAACCATTTTGTCGCCATGCTTCAAACACCACAATAGCGACAGTATTCGATAAATTCATGCTGCGATTTTTTGGCAACATGGGTATGCGAAGTTTCACATCTTCATCAAGTGTACCGAGTAATTCAACCGGCAGACCACGAGTTTCAGGACCAAATACAAAAACATCTCCTGCTTGAAACTTCGGTGTATCGAAACGTGTTTTCCCTTTGGTTGTAATATAAAAAAAACGCTTACCATGCAAAGCGGACAAACAATCTGTCCAAGTTTCATAAACGTTTATTGCGGCTATCTCATGATAATCCAATCCTGCACGCCGCATCTTTGCAGAATCTAATGGAAAGCCCAATGGCTTCACTAAATGTAAACTAACACCTGTATTGGCACATAACCTGATAACATTGCCAGTATTAGGTGGTATTTCTGGTTGATACAAAACAACGTTAAACATAGCCCACCATTCTCTTATTTTTTTTGACATTAGTCAATGTTTAAATTGTCTATTTTGTCCTGCTAATGCCCAAGCATAGATTTTTATTGCACCTTGTTTTTTAAGAGTTTTTGCTAATTCATTAAAGCTTGCACCAGTAGTTACAACATCATCTATTAATAAAAAATTTTTTCCTTCAACTTCTGTGTGTACAGCAAAACAATTTTTTAGATTGGATAATCTTTCTTTGCGTTTTAATTGACTTTGTGCAATTCTATGTTCGCGTGTGATATGACTTACATTAAATAGATTAATTTGTTGCTGTTTTACGACAGGATAAGTTAATTCCAAAGTATGATGAAAACCATGCTCTAATAATCGTTTAGAACTCATAGGCATTGCAATTACTGCATCAAAATTATTTTCAAGCAAAAAACTTGGTGTTCGCATTAATAATAAATGCTGCAAACAATGTGATAAATCGACTTGTCCTCTAAATTTCCAGTGATGTAAAAGGGTTTTGATTGGTTCTTCGTAGTAATAACTAACCCATAAACGATCGATATATGGTGGATTTTTCTGACATCGCCCACACACCTCTCCATCAATAGACAAAGTTGCACACAACGGACAAACATTATGCGACATTACAAGTCTGCTAATATCTGCCATACATGCCTCACAAAAACCATCAGGTGTTGCTTTTTCGTGGCATAATGGGCACACAAAAAAATTACAACTATCTATTAATTTATTAATACATTTGAGGATAATCATTTTGAAAAAACAAGCCTTATTGCTACACGGTTGGGGAACCAATAGTGCGGTGTTTAGCAATTTTATTCCACATTTTGATGGATTTCATTGTAACGCAATCGATTTACCAGGACATGGTAATGCCAAAGAATTAGATTCTTTTTCTCTACTTCAAATAGCAGATGATATTACATTTAGAATTAAAACCCCTCAACATCTCTTTGGTTGGTCATTAGGTGGTTTTATTGCTCTTTTGATTGCGGCACGCCATGCCAATAAAGTACTTTCACTAACTTTATGCTGTTCTTTTGCTCGTTATATTGCAAGCAATGATTATCCAGAGGGCATAGATAAAAATCGTTGGCAAAAAAATGTTCAAAGTTTTATAAATGATTATCCAAACAGCATGTTACAAACATTTAAATTACAGTCTTTAAGTCTCCCAGAAACCACACATGATTTTGAACAATTGGCAAATAGTGTAATTGCCCTCAAACTTCCAAGTACCAAAGTACTTTTGGATTCTGCGAATGCACTGGTTGATGCAGATATTCGCTCATTGCTACCACAAATTAATTGCCCTGCTCTCATTTTAACTGGTGCCAAAGACTTAATAACTACACCTGAAATGGGAAATTATTTATATCAACACCTGCCATGTGCAACACAATACTGTTTTAATAAAAGTGCCCACATGCCATTTGTATCGGAAGCAAAGGAATGTGCTCGTGTGGTCAATGATTTTTGGTCAAAATTATCATGATGGATTTTTCTTTACATGAAATCTTTGCTAAAACGATGGATATGCGGCTATCTTACGTGAAAACGATACCACAACGCATCCTATTGGCATTGGCAGACGGTGGATATAGTTTTAATCTTTTACATCAACGCTATCCTGATGCCGCCATCGATTTAGTAGAAAATCGAGATAATTGGATTTTGGCAGAAAAAGAAGCCTGGAAAAATAAATACAATATATGGCAACGTCTGCGACATAAACCACCAAAATTATGGCAACAAAATTTAACAGAACCTCTGCCAGAAAATCAATTTGATTATGTATGGAGTAATCTTTGTTTTCCAGATGAAGAATTATTAAGTGTTTGGTCTAACTGTCTTAAAGAAGATGGATTATTATTTTTATCCACCTTTGGAACTGACACTTTGTGTGAATTGTCTGATTTTCTGCAAAAACCTTTTACTGATTTACATGATTTGGGGGATTTAATTTCACGACACACAGGTTGGAAAGAGGCAATTACCGATGCCGACAAGATTAAATTGAGTTATCAAAACATAGAAAAACTCAAACAAGATATAAAAATATTAGGATTAAACAAATATTTAATAGAAAATGAATATATTTGGGATAAAATAGAAGAACTAATCCTTTCCGGCAGACTCCAACACATCACATTAGAAATAATTTATGCACATGCTGTAAAAAAACAAAGTCTGCCGGAAAACACCGCAATCCTACATTTTTACCGCAATAGACCAACTTAATACTGTAACAAACATTATGAAACAAAGAAAATTACTTGCAATTGGAATAAGCTTGCTGTTAATGGCATGTAGTAGTACTAAACCAGTTACACCAATTACCCAATCTGCTACTGAACAAAAAATTACACCAAGTCAAAGTACCAACACCCAACAACGACCAATCAAAATCGCTTTGGCATTGGGTGGTGGTGCTTCAAAAGGATTTGCACATATTGGCGTAATCAATGTATTGAATGAAAATAAAATTCCAATACAAATTGTAACAGGAACCAGTGCTGGTGCAATTGTGGGAAGCCTATACGCATCTGGCATGACTACCAAACAGCTTGCCGATGAAGCAGAACAATTATCTAAAAAAGATGTTGCAGATTTATCTTTTTCTACCAAAGGTTTTATAGTTGGTAAAAAACTCCAAGATTTTATTAATCTAAAAGTTCAAAATAAAACTATTGAACAGCTTCCATTAAGTTTTGCAGCTGTGGCAACCGATTTTGATAGTGGCAAAGCTATTCACTTTAATTCTGGCAATACAGGACAAGCAGTACGTGCTTCTGCCAGTATTCCGAATGTTTTTCAACCAGTACAAATTGGTTCACATCGTTATGTCGATGGTGGTCTATCAGAACCAGTACCAGTTAGTGCTGCACGTAAATTAGGAGCCGATGTCGTTATTGCCGTAGATATTTCAGCACGCCCCAAAGAGCAACAAAAAGATGCAGGTTTCTTTTCATTTCTCAATCAAAGCTTGAGTATCATGTCGCAAGCTGCATTACAAAGTGAATTAGATAAAGCAGATATAGTAATTAAACCAGATGTATTGTCTTTGGGGGCAGTAGGTGGATTTAATCAAAAACAACAAGCAATTGCAGCAGGAGAAATGGCAACACGTGCCATAATCCCTCAAATACACATCGCTATTCAAAATAAACAACAAAAGTTAAAAAATAAATAATATTAAAGCAACAAATTACACACCTATTTATGGTATGTAGTTATAAAAAGTAAGAAATAGGTATTGCACCTTCCTTATAACCACTACATTTAAGCCACACCTTTATTAGGTGTGGTATGTGTTGATGTAGCAAATCATCTTGGTTAAAGTATTAAACCGAAGTTACCAACGAAAAAATTTAAATTTTTCATGAATCTCTGATAGTAGATTTAGGGCAAAAATATACAAGATCTCTTGGTATTTCAACAAAAGTAACACAAATAAATGATTAGTTTTTCTATAAATTCTATAAATTTGCTATAAATCTACTACGCTTTCTTTACGTCTCCAAAAATAACGCCACACAAATCCAGGAAAAGCAAAAACAGCAAATAAACAAATAGTAACCACCCAAAATGTCCAACCCTGTTTATGAGCAGGAGATGTGGTAGATTCCAAAATATACGCAAATATTCCTACCAAAGTAAAATACACCCACCACTCAAATAAACGATGAGAAAAATTCTTTTGTCTCAATGGAACAATCCATAACAACTTTTTTCCAAAAAAGGGCAAATTAGCCGCAACTATTGCTATTAACAACAGGATATACATCGCAGTATTCATTTTGTAATCTCTTATAAAATTGTTTCCGGCAGACTATTTATTTGCTACCACCATTTTGGGGAAGGAATGACTATAATCTTTCCCCAATTTTGCTATTTCTACACTTACACGAAATGCCATATCGTTATAATCACTTGATAACGACACATCATTAAACAAATCAAATGGCAGACCAGAATCCATTGCCTGACGAATATTAGCAGATAATGGTAATTTTCCAAGTAGTGGCAATTGATATTGTTGTGATAGATGCTCCCCTCCACCACTGCCAAAAATTTCCTCACGTCTGCCACAGCAAGGACAGATATAAATCGACATATTTTCAACAATGCCTAACACTGGTATGCTGACTTTTTCAAACATATTAATCGCTTTTTTAGCATCAATTAACGCAATATCTTGCGGAGTGCTAACAATAAGTGCAGCTGTTAATGGGATTTTTTGAGCAAGTGTCAGTTGAATATCACCAGTACCTGGTGGTAAATCAATTAATAAATAATCTAATTCATTCCAAGCTGTTTGAAAAAACATTTGTTGCAAAGCTTGAGTAATCAATGGTCCTCGCCAAACAAGTGCTTGATTATCTTCAACCATCAAACCTATCGACATTATTTGAATGCCATTAGATTCTAATGGCACAAACATTTTATTTTCTTGAAAAAGTTTTTCATTTTGCAAAGAAAACATAGTGGGCTGACTTGGTCCATACAAATCAGCATCTAAAATTCCAACACGTGCACCTGCTTTTGATAAAGCTATGGCTAAATTTGCAGTTACGGTACTTTTTCCAACACCACCTTTTCCTGATGCAATTGCCAAAGTATTTTTGATTTCCGGCAGTGTATTTAATCCTGCCCTAACCTTGTGAGAAATTATTTTTTCACATAAAACAACTTCCTTTTCAATGCCACAAGAAGACAATTTATCACGAATATGTGCTGATAAATCACTCGCAAATCCTATTGGAAATGGTAAAAATATTTCTATTTTTTGTGCATTAGTTTGAGTTTTAACTTTAAGCTGTCCCAAAGTTACGGGATTTTTTTCATCAATTACTACATCTGAAATTAACTTATCGATATTCTTACCAAACATTATTTGCTCAATCCATATTGCTAATTCAAGTCGCACAAATTATATCAAATGAAGTCTGCCGGAAATAATTTATAAGTTTTAATGAATATGATTAGCTATTTATGCTTGAAATATATATAAATAGCCCTTATACTCCAAGTAAATCTGAACATTCGGGGGCGACCTTGGTTTCGACGGGGGTTGCAAAGCGAATGCGAGCATACCGGGATTTCAGTAACCCCGTAAAACACTGAAAAACTAATATTCGCAAACGACGAATCTTTCGCTCTTGCTGCTTGATGCAGAGCCGCTACAACGATTTTTTAATGGGTCGTGGTAAGGCAACTTACTTGTAGCGTCATTTTACATTAAATGGTTAGCTGTCGGACTACTTGGCAGTTGATGAGATTTAAGGTAGTTGGTTTTGTTTTATAGCCTGTCCTTCGGCGATAAATAAAGCGAGATTTTTAATAGAATGGACTATGTATGTAGAACGCTTCGTAGAGGGCTTTCGGACGCGGGTTCGATTCCCGCCGCCTCCACCATTAAGACACCTGCTGGCAAGGTTTTTTTCCTTATATAGAATCTTGCCAGCAGGTTTAATTTTTCAATATTTCTTTATTTTTTGAGACTCCTGCAAAACTCGTCATTCTGAATTTCACGAAGTGAAATGAAGAATCTAACTTATTGTTTATAAAGATTCTTCGCTACGCTCAGAATGACGAGTAATAGAAAAAATCGAGTTTTGCAGTAGTCTCTTTTTATCAAAATAGTCAAAGTAAATCACAAATGCAAATTTGATTTATCAATATTCTTTCACAAATTTAATTTCAAAAATAGACATCAATGTAATCTACTACACCATCACAAGGATTATCCATCTCTTGCATACGCCAATATTTACGTTTCCCTGTGGCTTTAAAGAAGAATTTACCAGAACGCTTGCATTCTTGCCCTTGTGCAATATGCGAGACACGAGTAACAACATCACCATTAAAATAAAATGATTTTGAATCAATAGGTTCTATTACACCATCAAGGGTAACATAATCCCCATTTAATTCTTGACGTGCACGAATTTTTAATTGGTTATTCTCTTGATATACGTTGGCAGTACCAAATTTCTCCCAGCTTATCCACTGTAAAGAAAACATGTGTTTGCCAAGTAATTTTTTTTCCAAGTTTTCATCAGCAAAAACCGTAACAGACAAAAAAATTAGCAAAAACAAAAATAATTTTTTCATTGTGTTAAGCCAAACAATATTCCTGTGGTTGAGTATCATCATTGTAACGAGATTTTAACTGACCGTTTCTCAACATAGGCACAAGATGCAATGTTTCCAATTGATTCAAACTGTGTCTTAATTTGCTTGCCAAAGTTGCACCGTCAATCCATTCTTGTGCTCCACACAACAGTAAAATTGCCTCACGAATTTGCTCTTTGGAAGATGCAGGAGATATTTGAGTTATTTTATTTTGTGCTTGTACAGATAACTTGTTACTAACGGTTACATTATTTTTTTTGCTTACACTCAAAGCATTAGCACTTTTTTTATCTGCAATTGTATTAACAGTTGATTTTTCACCAACTGCCTTTAATGGTGCTGGTTTAGGCTCTTTATTAGGTGTGTTTTTTTCAATTTGTTTTATTTTTTCGCTTGTAGTTTCTTTTTCCGGCAGAGTAGTTTTACCTTTTGCAACTGTTACAACTATATTCTCTTCTACAGTAGCAACTTTTTTGGTGGATTTGGTATTTTTGGATGCGACTGTTGATAATGATTGGGTTTCATCATGATTTTGCAACACCCTTGATGTTCTTTCTTCACTTACAATAGGTAGAGAAGTTTTACGTTTAGATGTTTGTGATGACAATTCTTCAAGCGAAACCTTTGATTTAGTTTCGTGATAAGTTTTACTAATCTCATTTTCATTACTATCACACGATTCAAGAGGTATATTGGTCAATTCAAACCAATTATCCATTTGTAGCCACGGACAAAAAAACACTACCCCCCAAGGCAAGCCACTTTTAGGGTCTATAAACCAATCACGCCATAAATTAAACATCTAACACACTCCAAATCCTACAAATTAATAAATTCAAAGCAAAAAACTAAACAAAAATGCTTCCCAATCCTATCATTTTTCATCATTTTTGACAAGATGAAATTAAAAATTTCTCACATTAATTACAAAAAATTACAATCAAATTATAATCTACCATGAAAAAACACTCTACCGGAAAACAAATTAAATTGAATAATCATCAACAATTGGTTGATATAATAATCTTTGTAAAGTATTTCTATCTAAATTAGGTGATATTTTTTCGATAAATTCATATAAATAACCACGCAAATAATAATTATTTTTTAATAAAATATTAAGATGTATATCATCAAATAAATTGGATATATCTTTTACTATAATATCATCGTTATTAATATTAAAATAATGTGATACAATGCCAATACCAAACTTTTGCTGTACTAATTGAGCAATAATATGATTATCAGATGATTTCATAATTATTTCAGGTGTATCCAATCCGCTTTCTACAAATTTTTGCGTAAATTGTAAAGCTTCATCACACATAATTTCTTCTGCTAATATTGGATAGTTATTCAAGTCAGATAGTGTAATAAGTTTTTTATTTGCAAGCTGATGATTTTTACGGACAATTAAGCAATATTTTAACTTATCAAACGGCAGACAATGTAGCTCACCAAAATCAGTAATATTGCCGACTGCAATGCCAATATCAATTTCACCATTTTCCAATAACACACGAATAGTATCGGTATTAGCATTTACGATTGAAACTTTTACATCTGGAAAGTTTTGAATAAACTCTCCAAATATACTTGGAAATTTATTATTAATCCAAGATGGAATAGATGCAATGGATAATTTGCCAACATTTTTTTGAGCAAAATCATCGCCAATTTTTTTAATATTTTTGGTATCGCGTAAAATACGATCTGCAATAGCTAATACCATTTCTCCAGGTTCAGTAACTGCTATAAAACGCTTGCCTTGTCGCACAAATATTGATGTACCAATTTCTTCTTCTAATAAACGAATTTGCTTGGAGATTCCTGGTTGAGATGTAAATAGTGCTTCTGCTGCTTCGGAAACATTTAGATTATGCAGGTACACTTCTAATGCGTAACGTAATTGTTGCAATTTCATATAAATCACCTTTGTTTATATATTTTTCAAGCATATCATTAAATATAATATAATTGTATGATTAATTTTAATGATTATGTTTACATATTATATAACTAATTGATTGTAATAAAAAATCTCATTTATCATATGGATAAATGAGATTTTTTAAATTATTATAGTCTGCCGGAAAGCTATTTATTGATCCACAAAAGCTCTTTCAATCACGAAATCTCCACGCACCCCCGTTTTGGGAGAGATTTTCAAGCCAAAGTGATTGGTAAGCATATCGACACAACTTTTAAGCATGGAAGGACCGCCACAAATCATGGCTCGGTCATTTTCAGGAGAAATTGGTGGTAAACCCAACTCTTCAAAAACTTGTCCATTGATTAATAAGTCGGTGATTCTGCCCTTGTGAATGTAATCTTCACGTGATACTACTGGGTAGTAGATCAATTTTTCTTTCACCATATCTCCCAAATATTCATGTTCAGGCAATTCTTTTAAGAAACGATCGTAATATGCTAAATCTTCCTTATGACGTACGCCATGCAATAAAATGATTTTCTCAAATTGTTCATAGGCTTCTGGATCTTTGGTAATGCTTAAAAATGGTGCGATTCCAGTACCTGTGGAAAGTAAATATAAATTTTTACCAGGATTTAAATCGTCCAAAATTAAAGTACCAGTAGGCTTGGTACTGATTAATACTTCATCGCCCTCTTTCAAATGTTGCAGACGGCTGGTTAAAGGACCATCTGGAACTTTAATACTGAAAAATTCTAATTCCTCTTCCCAGTTAGCACTGGAAATACTGTATGCACGCATAATTGGCTTACCATCAACCATCAAACCAACCATGACAAATTGTCCGTTTTTAAAACGTAACGACTCATCACGTGTGCATTTGAAAGTGAAATATGCAGGTGTCCAGTGATATACATAAGTTACTTTTTGTGTGCTAAATGCTGCCATTTTATTAAGACCTTTCTTAAATAAGCCGGTTATTATAAATCATTATTGGTATTCAATGTAGAAGAAAACTATTTTGTCTTTCCAAAACCTTTCCAGCAAACTTTATTGAATATAGTCTCTCATCAATTCAACAACACGTTCTCTGGTTTGTTTAGTTAATGCTCCACATTCAATCATTATCTGCATAGAACCTCCTTCCCAATCAGATGCTTCCTTTTTAGCATAATCTTCTTTTTGTTTAATCCATTTTCTTTGCTCTTGTGTGAGTGTTTTCATTTCATTTTTGGGAAGTGTTTGTTTAAGATATGTCCACAGATCGTTTAGTTGTTTGTCCCATACTTGGTATCGATCACAAGAAATTTGATTCATTTCAACTTGATTAAGATTAGCTTGTTCAAATAATGCGTCAGTTTCTTTGTCTTTTTTCAATACGTCATTATGCTGTGCAATGATTTTTTCTTTGGATATTGTTGCTGTAATGTTTTTTTGTTGCTCAATTGGTTTAGCATTGGTGTTTTGACAACTAAATACTAAAAACAGTATCGATAAACATGCTTTTCCAATTAAATTGGAACGATTAAAAATTCTATTCATCAACCGATATTCCTAACTTTTCCGGCAGACTAAAACCTTTGCAAAACCCACTTTTTTCTCATTAATCATTCTGAACTTCGTTACGATTTTTTTATTTAACAAACAATTATATTCTTCACTTTCCTGCAAAAAATTCAAAATGACGAGTTTTGCAAAATTTTCAAACTGTTTTTGTAATACATCAAAAGTATGCCGGAAAAGATTTTAATCCAAATTTAATTATCCTAATAACAATGAATCATCATCAATAGTTTCGCCGCGGGTTCGTTCAAACATTTTGAGTAGGTCAGCCACTTCCAAGCCTTGACGTTTTTCCCCTGCCACATCAAGCACCACACGCCCTTGATGCAGCATAACCGTGCGTGTGCCGTGGTCTAATGCTTGTCGCATGGAGTGGGTAACCATCATCACGGTTAGTTTATTTTCGGCAACGATTTGATCGGTAAGTTCCATTACAAATGCTGCGGTTTTAGGGTCGAGTGCAGCGGTGTGTTCATCTAATAATAAGATTTTGGAAGGTTGTAATGATGCCATTAACAAGCTCACAGCTTGGCGTTGTCCGCCAGATAACAAGCCCATGCGATCGGATAGACGATTTTCTAAACCTAATTTTAATATGGATAGTTTTTCGCGAAAGCGTTCACGTTTTGCCTTATCAATAGCTAAACGAAAGCCACGTTTGTGTCCGCGTTTATCGGCTAATGCCAAGTTTTCTTCAATGCTCAACGCTTCACAAGTACCTGCCATTGGGTCCTGAAATACACGTGCTACCCAATGAGCACGTTTATGAGCTCCAATACGAGTTACATCTTTGCCATTAATCACAATCTTGCCAGAATCAACAAATTGATTACCACTAATGGCGTTCAAAAAAGTGGATTTGCCCGCACCATTACTGCCAATCACGGTTACAAATTCACCGTCTTTGATATTCAGCGACATACCTCGCAAAACGGGGTTTTCAATCGGTGTGCCTTTGTTAAAGGTTAAGAATAGGTTTTCTGCCTGCATCATGATAATAGATCCCTTTACTTTACAAGTATGTAGCGATTGCTTAATTTAGTAGCATGAGTTTATACATTATGAAGATTTTTTCATTTTGAGTACTTGTGATTTAATTTTCGGTAAAACCAAAGCAATCACCACTAAAACAGCAGTTACTAAATTAACATCTTGATGCTGTAGCCCCAACTCTTTCAAGGTGTCATTACCTAATGCCAATTGAATAAACAGGCGATATAAAATCGAACCTAATACTACTGAAATAGTCAATAAAATCATTCGCTTTGTTGGAATTAAAGTTTCTCCAATAATCACTGCTGCCAAACCAATAACAATTGTACCAACACCAATTGAAATATCAGCACCACCCATAATTTGCACAAATAACGCACCGCCCAAAGCAATCAAAGCATTGGAAAGTGCCATACCAAACACAATCATTTTACGTGTAGCAATTCCTTGTGCCTGTGCCATACGTGGATTTGCACCAGTGGCACACACCGATAAACCAATTTCAGTGGAGAAAAACCAATCTAATATTAGTTTGAATGCAACAACAAAGGCAAAAATAACCAAAGCACGCATGTAAAATGAATTTTCCGTGGTTAAAAATGGTGTAAATACCGTTTCCTCACCCAATAGTGGTACATTGGGGCGCCCCATAATCCGCAAATTAACAGAATACAATGCAACCATCACCAAAATACTGGCTAATAAATGCAAAATTTTCAGCGAAACATTTAACCAAGCAGTAACGATTCCTGATAATCCTCCTGCTATCATGCCTAAAAATGTGGCAATCCAAGGATTAGCCAAAAAAGCTAATGATGAATTAGGGTCTTGCACGATACACACCGCACACACTGCACCCCCCAAAGGAAAGCTACCATCAGCAGTTAAATCAGGAAAATCAAGAATACGAAAAGAAATTAGAACGCCCAATGCAACCAAAGCATAAATTAGCCCAGTTTCTATTGCACCAAAAAATGCAATTTTGGTCATTCCTAAAAACAGTAAATCAGACATACGACAACTATCAAGTGAAAAAACTGTATAAAAATTAACAGTTTATTGTTAATTAAAACATTTTCCGGCAGACTTTTTATAAATTAGTCTTAAATTACATAGTCTTCTAAATTCAAAAGAATAAGCGATGGGTGTCGCAATATTTTGAATTGAAATGACTTATAAATGTTATTATTTCCGGCAGACTTTTTTAATTATAGATAGTCTGCCGGAAAGTATTACAACAATTATTTTGCTGCGTCCTCGATTACTTTTTGTGCAGATTGAACAAACTCATCAGACAAAGTGATGCCTTGTGCAATTGCATTATTAGGACTTACGTGCATATCCAATTTTTCCATAGTACGTGGTTTAATTGAACCAGGTTGCGTACCATTCAAAATCTCAACAACAATTTTGCCAGTTTCACGACCAACGTCATAATAATTTACACCCAAAGCAGCAACCGCACCACGTGGCACAGAATCAGTATCAGATGCTACCAACGGAATTTGAGCCTCTTTGGCAGCCATATACATGGACTCGTAAGCTGAAACCACATTGTTATCCAAAGATGTATAAATTAAATCAACTTTACCCTTCAAGCTTTTAGTGGCTTGGGGAATATCGGTAGAGCGTTGTGCTGGCACGGCTTCTACTTTGATATTTTGTGGTTTTAGCAATTCTGTCAGTTGTTCTAATACGATGGTGGAATTAACTTCACCTGGACTATACACATAGCCAACACTTTTTAGGTCTGGAACAACTTTTTTCATCATATCGATTTGTGGTTCTAATGGTAACAAATCTGACACGCCAGTTACATTAGTACCAGATGCTTCCCAAGATGGAACTAATTTAGCTGCCACAGGATCGGTTACCGCAGAAAAAACTAATGGGATTTCAGTAGTAGCACTGGCAATTGCCTGAGCACTTGGGGTAGCAATTGCCACAATAACATCAGGATTTTCACCGACGAATTGTTTCGCAATTTGTGCTGCCGTACCAGAGTTACTTTGAGCACTTTGGAAATTAACTTTTAAGTTATCGTTTTCCTTAAAACCTTGTTCAGCTAATTCATCAATCACGCCTTTGCGTACGGCATCTAATGCGGGGTGTTCAACAAAGGAAGTAATATCTACTTTTTTTACCACAGCCGCAGGTGCAGTAGGTGTAGGTTGCATTTGTCCTGTGGTTTGTTCTGATGGAGAACAAGCACTAAATAAGCCAATTGCTAACATGGAAGCTAACAAATTTTTTGCTAATGATTTCATCTATGTGTCCTTCAACTTAAATG
>JAFWUA010000073.1 GCA_017518785.1 Neisseriaceae bacterium | reverse complement strand
TATATTTTCCGGCAGACTATATTTTCCGGCAGACTATATTTTCCGGCAGACTATATTTTCCGGCAGATTATATTTTTCCGGCAGACTGAAACCTTTGCAAAATTTTGTTTTTCCATTATCCGTAATTTAGAGTGAAAGTGAAGAATCTTTATAAAACAATAAGAGACTCCTGCAAAAGTCGTCATTCTGAATTTCACGAAGTGAAATGGAGAATCTAACTTATTGTTTATAAAGATTCTTCACTACATTCAGAATGACGAGTAATAGAAAAAATCGAGTTTTGCAGGAGTCTCAATAAGTTAAGATTCTTCCCCTTCACTTCGTTCAGGGGCAGAATGACGAGTTTTGCAAAGGTTTCAGATTATTAATTAGTTACTCCATAAACTATGGTTGTTGTTTTCTAATAATTCTATTGCTAATTTTTTAGCACCTTTGAAATCGGTTTTACCGCTTGCCAACATTGGTAGCTTTTCTATTTTGAGAATATGAGTTGGCAACATTAAGGGGCTAATATCCGATTGACGCAGTTGTGAATCTATTTCGCTTGTTTCTTGTTCACTGCAAATTAAAAGTGCAACTGCTTCCCCTTTTTTATCATCAGGAACATTTACTGCACATAGCGGAATATCATTGCCTAATACATTGATGATATTTTCTTCTACACTGCCTAAACTAATCATTTCACCACCGATTTTGGCAAAACGTGAATAACGGTCGGTGATAAAGATAAATCCTTGTTCGTCAATATGTCCCTTATCGCCGGTTTTGTAATAGCGAATGCCGTCTATTTCTATGATTACTTCGGCAGTTTTTTCTTCATCATCAAGGTAGCCTTTCATTACTTGCGAACCACCGATGATGATTAATCCGTCTTCGCCAATTGGTAATTCTTCCAAAGTATCTGGATTTATGATTTTGATTACCGTACCTGGTAGCGGCAAACCTACACTGCCTACTTTATTGAAAGTCATTTCTTTTAATGTGGTTAATTCCAAGATATTAGGAGTGTTAACTGCACTTACAGGGGCGGTTTCGGTGGCACCGTAACCCTCAAAAATTTCTTGTCCAAATTTAAGTTTGAAAGCATCTTTAACATCTGGTTTTAATTTTTCAGCACCAGCCACGATAATTCTTGCACTTTGGAACATTAAAGGGTGCAATTTTTTATTGCGTACATAAAGTCTGAAAAAGGTCGATGTACCAAAAATAATGCTGACATTGTGTCTGGCTGCCATTTTGCCAATGGTTGCACCATCAGTAGGGTCGGGGACGCTAACCATTTTTACACCTTCACACAATGGCATTAAGGTGGTTACAGTCAGCCCAAATGAATGGAAAATCGGTAAAGAGTTAAGAATTACATCATCTTTGCGGAAGTTGAGTAATTCTCCGATTTGCTTGATATTTGCAATTAAGTTTTTATGAGTTAATTCAATGCCTTTTGGTTCGCCTTCGCTACCACTACTGAATAAGATGGTGGCAGTATCCGATAATTTGCATGGTTCAAAATATAACCATTTAAGCAACCATGATGGAGATAATAGGGCTGTTATCATGGTTTTTACTTTTTGTGATTTGCTAAATTTATTGCCAATTTCTTCTGCAAATATTGTTTTATCAGATAAGATTTCTTTGAATGAAAAACCTTTACCTTCTAATTTTTCCAAGAATTTTTCGGAAGTAATAACCCTTTTAATATCAGCTTTACGTAAAGCTGCACGCATTGTATCTTCGCTAACAGTGTAGTTTAGATTTACCGGTATTTTTCCTAATACAAATAATGCCATATTAACAATTGCACCACCTGCTGAACTTGGCATTAATACGCCAACATGTTTCATTCCGGATAGTTCGTTTTTCATACTTTGAGCAAAAAGTAATACCGCAGTAATGAATTTTAGATGGTTTAGATTGCTACCAACTCTATCGCTGATACATGGCGAGAAAATATCTCGTTTAGCAGATGATAACCATTGTTCGGTTATAGGTTTTTGTCGTGAAATAAAATGTTCCCATGATGAGAAAGATAGTTCTAATACCTTTTGTTTCATGGCAATGTGGTCGGTAAATTGATAAATTGGTTTGCCAAAAGCAACGATTATTTCTCGTTTGCCTTGTTTTTTGGTTAATTCTTTGTAGTAATCATTAGCACGACTAAATGTAGAACCCCATAAACCACGTAGATAAAATGGCACAATGCAAATATTTTCTACATCTTGCAATGCTAATTCATAACCTTTTTGAAATTCGTTAATTTGTCCGTTATAGCTGATATGCCCCTCTGGAAATAGGGCAACAACCTCGCCATTTTTAAGACGAGATGCTATTTCTTGCAAACTATCTTTGCCAGAACCCATGCCAATCGGAATGACATTAAAGAATTTCATAAAATATTTAAGATACCATTTGTTGTAAATGCCACGATACATTACAAATTTAATTGCACGCGGACTTGCAACTTGCAATACCAACCAATCTATCCAACTAATATGATTGCCTAATAGTAAAACTCCACCACGTTGAGGCAAGTTGTCTATACCAATTACGTTAAAGTGATAGTTACTTTTTAAAATTGGCATCAACATGATGCGTGTAAATAAATGTGGTAATTGCAATACAGCATATAAACCACCTATCAGACAAACTATTGCCGAAATTGTAAATAATCCAGTAGTTGATAAGTGTAATAATTCAATTATTACAACGCTTAACACCAAGAAGGTGAGCATGAAAATATTTTGAATAAAGTTATTACCGGCAATGATTTTGCCCATTTCTTTTTCAGGGGCAAAGTATTGAATAGTGGCATTTAACGGTACTAAAAACATACCACCAAATACACCAAACAATAATGAACATATTGCCATTGTTACTACACTTGGAGTTACACCAAAAACAAAAAGTGAGATGCAAATTCCTAATGCTCCAACCGGAATTGTGCCATGCTCAATATGATGTTTAGATAAACTGCCAGCAAGAGTAGAGCCTATAATCATGCCAATTCCAGATAAAGCTAAAATACCTTGTATGGC
>JAFWUA010000072.1 GCA_017518785.1 Neisseriaceae bacterium | reverse complement strand
GTTTAGTCGAAGAACCATTGCGTTCAGAAATTATGCCCAAAAACATCTTAATGATAGGCTCAACAGGAGTAGGAAAAACCGAAGTTGCACGTCGTTTAGCACGTTTAGCCAACGCACCATTTATCAAAGTGGAAGCAACAAAATTTACCGAAGTAGGTTATGTGGGACGCGATGTGGATAGCATCGTGCGTGATTTAATGGATATTGCCATGAAAAAAATCCGCCAAGATGCCATTGCTAACAATCGCAACAAAGCACAAGATGCAGCAGAAAATCGCATTTTGGACGTTTTACTACCACCTCCATCGCAAGCAGGATTTATTGGAGAAGAGGAATCTGTCCCAGAAACAGATACTCGCCGCAAATTTAGACAAAAACTACGTTCTGGCGAATTAAATGATAAAGAAATCGAAATCGAAATTGATGACCAGCCAACTATTTCCGCAATGTCAATAATGGGACCTCCGGGAATGGAAGAATTTGCCGATCAATTGCAAGACATGTTTTCAGGACTAAATAAAGGTAAAACCAAAGCCCAAAAAATGACAATTGCTAATGCCATGCGTATTCTGATTGATGAAGAAGCAGCCAAACTGATTAACGAAGAAGAATTGCGTAGCCAAGTAGTAGAAGCAGTTGAACAGCATGGTATTGTATTTATTGATGAGATTGACAAAGTTACCTCATCATCATCATCACATGGAGCAGATGTATCACGTCAAGGGGTACAACGAGATTTATTACCATTGGTAGAAGGTACTACTGTATCCACCAAATATGGCATGATAAAAACCGATCATATTCTATTTATTGCATCAGGTGCTTTTCATGTGAGCAAACCATCTGATTTGATTCCAGAATTACAAGGGCGTTTCCCAATTCGTGTTGAATTAGATAATTTAAGCGTTGATGATTTTGTAGCAATTTTAACTTCTACTGACACATGCTTGACACGTCAATACGAGGCACTATTAGCTACTGATGAAATTCAGATTTCATTTACCGATGATGGCATACGTCGTGTGGCAGAATTATCATACGAGGTAAATGAAAAAATAGAAAATATCGGAGCGAGACGACTACATACTGTTATGGAAAAGCTGTTAGAAGAAATATCTTTCCGTTCCCAAAAGGAACAAGTAACCATAGATGCAGCTTATGTAGAAGAACGCTTAAAAGACATCGTCTCATCAGATGATATGGCGAGGTACATATTGTAATAATTTGATGTATAATGATTTTGCATTTACATGCAATTTTGAATGTTTTTATGATATTGCTTGATTAAGGTCAAAGAAAACTGTACTTCAAATTATTAGAATGGGATACGTAAAATAACCACATCTTAAATAATATGACATTGAGGGTATAAAAAATGGAAACAGCTGTAATAAAAAACTGGTTGGTTACGGCTATTGTCGTTGGTTTATTTGCCGTTATGGGATTGCTAACCGGTATGTACATTCCGGAAATGTATGCGGTTCACAGTTTGTTAAAACTTGAATTATTCGCTGCTATCTTTACCATTGTTGCGTTGACTGCCTATCTTGGTTTGGGTAGTAAGGAAGCAAGCTATCGCTACACTTATGCTTGTTCGGTTTTAACAGTTAATGGTTTATGTTTTCTGTTGTCCGATTAGAGTTTCAGGTTTGTTCGTTGTCTTTTCCTAATAAAAAACCACCTTGCTAAATGCAAGGTGATTTTTTTTATCTAAAAGCTTTGCAAAGGTTTTTATTTAACCTTTTTTGCTCTTGGGTGGGTTTCGTCATATACCTGTGATAAATGAGCAAAATCTAATTTAGTATAAATTTGGGTGGTGGATAGACGACTATGTCCTAATAATTCTTGCACAGCACGTAAATCACGACTATTTTGCAATAGATGTCCAGCAAAGCTATGACGCAACATGTGAGGGCTTAAATGGCGATTGTATGAGTGGCGTTTAGCCCAAGCATCTAAATTTTGAGCCAAACGACGTGTGCTAATACGAGAACCATAGCAGTTTACAAATACTGCATTTTCTCCTTCTTTGGCAGGGCGTAGGTTAAGATAGTGTTGGATTGCTTCTATGCTTTTTCGTCCCAAAGGGACACGTCTTTCTTTATTACCTTTGCCTAATACTACAATCCAACCGTTAATTAGATCCATATCTTCTAAATTTAAGTTTACTAATTCCGAGATTCGCAAACCAGAACCATACAGTAATTCAAAAACAGCATGATCGCGTCTTGTATAGAAATTGTCTTGTTTTTCAGGTGTATCCAAGAGATTGCATAATTCTTCTGCTTCAACTGCTTTGGGAAGAGTTGCCGGTATTTTTGGAGCTTTCAAGCCTATCATGGGGTCATAGTCTAAATAGTCGTGTTCGATTAGCCAGGTGTTGAAACTTCTCCATGCACTTAATTTGCGAGATAGGGTTCGAGCTTGCAAGCCTTTGCTTGATAATGATTTTAAGCTACGGATAAATATTTCCGGTGAAATATCCTTATCATTATCAGATGAACCAAATAATTGTACTAATTGTTGTAAATCTTTTTGATACGCAGAGTGAGTGTGTTGCGACATGGTATGGGCAACAGTTTGTAAAAATACGTCTATATATTGAATATATTCTGCAATTTTCATGATTTTTGTTTTAGTTTTAAGATGCGTTCATATAATTCTTTTTTATTAAGTCCACTAATTTGTGCAGCTAATTGAGCAGCCTGTTTGGTGGGTAGTTCTTCTGATAGTATATCCAATATATTATCTATATCTATATTTGTTTCCGGCAGACTCTCCAACAGAGTATCAGGGTGGATTATTAATACCATTTCTCCTTTGCGTTGATATTCATCGGCAATCAATTGTTCTATTAATTGATTAGGTCTGCCGGAAAGATAAGTTTCAAAGGTTTTGGTTAATTCTCGGATTAGAGTGATAGTTCTTTGATTATTACAATTTGCCATTTCCGACAAAGTATCCATAATCCGATGGGGAGTTTCGTAAGTAATAATAGTGCATGGCAAACGGTATAGATTTTGTAAAGTTTTTTGGCGTTGAGAAGATTTTGCCGGCAAGAATCCTGCAAAATAAAAATCATCACCAATGATTCCTGCACCACTTAATGCAGTAATTAGTGCACATGCTCCTGGTATTGGGTAGACCGGTAAATTTGCTTGTCGTACAGCATGTACAATACGTGCACCAGGGTCGCAAATTGCCGGAGTGCCAGCATCGGAAACTTGTACCACGATTTCATTATTGCGTAAGCGTTCAATGATTTTTTCTGCCATTTCGCGTTCATTATGTTCTCGAACACTGATTAGATTTTTACGCAAACCATAAGCACTTAATAATTTATTAGTAACCCGCGTATCTTCTGCACAGATTACATCGGCATTTTCTAATAATGCCAATGCTCGCAAGCTTATATCTGATAAATTGCCAATCGGAGTGGCAAGCACATATAATGCACCACGGTTAAATGTGGTTGAAACTTTGTTAAAATATGTGTTGCACAACATTATTCTTTATCACCAAACTGAAAATAAATACCATCATATCACGTTCGAGGTACTGATGAAGCTAAACCATGCAGTAGCACAAAATGCCGAAGATATGGCATGTGATTTTTTGGAACAAAATGGTTTTTCTATTGTCGCACGTAATTGGCATTGCACATTTGGCGAAATTGATATTGTTGCCAAACAAAAACAATTATTGCTGTTTGTTGAAGTAAAATATCGTAGCAATGCAAATTTTGGTGGAGTGGCACATAGTATTACCTATTCTAAAATGCAGAAAATTAGAAGAAGTATAGAAACTTATTTGCAAAGATTTCCACATTGTGGCGATATTCGTGCCGATGCACTCTTAATTGAGGGAAACGGTAATTTGCAACACATAAAAAATATTTTGGAATAAAATTTATGACTCAAATAAAGGAATTAATCATACAACACTTTAATGAAAGTGTTGAAATTAAACAACAATGTTTATCAATACTGCCGGAAGAAGCATCTCGTGCTGCACAAATTGCGGTAGAATCGCTAATGAGTGATGGCAAAATATTGGTTTGTGGTAATGGAGGTTCGGCGGCAGATGCTCAACATTTTGCAGCGGAATTAGTTGGACGTTTTGAGCGGGAACGTATGGAATTACCAGCAATTGCATTGACAACTGATACTTCCATCTTGACTTCAATCGCAAATGATTATACTTTTGAAGATATTTTTGCTAAACAAATTCGTGCATTAGGTAGGGCTGGTGATGTTTTACTTGCAATTTCTACTTCTGGAAATTCGGCAAATGTGATTGAAGCTATTCGGGTTGCACATCAAAAAGAAATGCAGGTGATTGCATTAACCGGTAAAGATGGTGGCAGAATCGCTGAAATTGTGCATGAAAAAGATGTTTTGCTAAACGTTCCTCATAAACGTTGTGCACGCATTCAAGAAGTGCATATACTATTGATACATGCTTTATGTGATGCAATCGATCGTATGTTATTTGGTGAAATCCATGATTAATCTGAAAATTAGGAGATAATCGATGATAAAGAGAATATTTCAAATTATTACCATTTGTTTGATGTTAGCTTCATTATCCGCTTGTACCATGTTGGCATTAGGTGGGGCTACTGTTGGCGGTTTGGCACTAACTGATAGACGTACAGTTGGAGCTCAAACCGATGACCAAACTATGGAAATTGCAGTTAAATCGCAAGCAACATCTTATTTGCGTAAAAAGGGTAGCACTCAACATTCTATTTCGGTTACTAGTTATAACCGTAATATTTTGCTGTTAGGTTTTGTTGATAGCGATGAGGATAAGACAATTATCGAACGCATCGCACGTTCGCAGCAAAATGTACGTAATGTTTACAACTATATAAATGTTGGCGGTACTTATAATTATGCGATGCAGGATAGTTGGATTACTTCTAAAATTCGTACTATGTTGTTAAAACCAAATGGTTTTTCTCCAAATCATGTCAAAGTGGTAACTTACAATGGCGTAACGTACGCTATGGGTATTTTAACTCCTGCCGAACAATCTGCTGCTACACAAGGAATTAGTACCACTGCCGGAGTGCAAAAAGTAGTTACTTTGTATGAAACATTTTCAAATTCAAATGAGTAAGTAGTATTTTTTTACACCAAAAGATGTATGGCGTAGTTTATCTGCCATATGCTTTTGGTGTAAATAAACTATATTTTGGTTTTATTGATTATGAGTGAACAAAAAAGAAAACCGCGTTACGGTTTGCGTATTGCCATTGGTTTTTTAAGTATATTGTTTATTGCCGTGTGTATTTTGGTAGGTATGGCATATTCGACTTTGTCTAATGGACAAAAAGAAGTTTACCATTCTCCTAATGAGGTAAGTGGTACAGCAACAGATGCTACTGTTCTCACTCCGCAAGGGGCATCAGATAGTGTCCCAGATTTGACTGCATTACCACCACCTTCTGATGATACCGTTGCATCAAGTATTGAACAGTTAGACCCAGAGCAAGCTATTGCAACCATCGAAACTACGGAAGATGTGCCTGCTGAAACTGGTGCTCGTCCGTTGGACCCTACCAATCGTGAAAATAATCGGGAATTAGATAACTTATTCTAAAAATTCAACTTAAAAATAAATTATAGATAAATTAATATGATGATAAATCGATATTTTTTCGGTGCACGCATAATTGCAATATGCACTATGGTATTAATTTTAAGTAACTGTACTTCTTCCAAACAACCGCCTGCACCACCAATTCCTACTCCAACTCAAACTTCATCTAACATTCCAGATAATAGTTTTTTACCACCAATTAATACTCCACGTCAGCCAATTGGAAAAATTGTTAGTGTAAAAAATGGTGTTCAATATACTGCGGTTCAATTTTCTGATTTGCCAGATTGGAATAGCCAACCTTTTTCCGGCAGTCTGCAATCATTTCGCAATAGTTGTTTGAAATTAGTTAATCAAAGTCAGTGGTCGCAAGTATGTCAAATAGCTAATGGCACTGGTAATTTGCATGCAAAAAGTTTTTTTGAACAAAACTTTACGCCTTGGGCAGTTAGTCAAAACGGTAACTTATCCGGAACGGTAACTGGTTATTACGAACCAGGACTGAAAGGTAGTTTGAGTAGCAATAGTTCTGCTCGTTTTCCGATTTATGGCGTGCCGTATGATTTTGTTTCTATTCCATATAATTCTGCTAATCGCAATGGGCAAATACGCATTAGTAAAACTGAAAATGGTGGCAAGATCGATCCACAAGGTGCATATATTGCCAATTTAAATGATTTTCCTATTAATGAAAGGACACGTGCCTTAAAGGGAAGATTTCAAGGAAATCAATTTGTTCCATACTATACAAGAGCTCAAATCAATGCTGGGGCGTTAGATGGTAAAGCTCCGATTTTAGGTTATGCCGAAGATGCGGTAGAACTTTTCTTTTTGCAAGTGCAAGGTTCTGGAAGAATTGCATTATCGGACAATCAGCAAATACGCTTATCTTATGCCGATAAAAATGACTATCCATACGTTTCAATTGGTCGCTATATGGCAAGCAAAGGTTATTTGCCATTAGGGCAAACCGATATGAATAGCATAAAAAACTATCTTGCTCGTAATCCTAATAAGCTTGCGGAAGTTTTAGGGCAAAATCCAAGTTATGTTTTCTTCCGCCGTGAAAATAGTTATGAACAAGGTCCTGCTGGTGCTTTGGGAGTGCCATTGACGGCTGGTTTTTCTACCGCAGTAGATCGCCATTACATTACTTTGGGTTCTCCAATTTTTGTTGCAACCACTGACCCACGCAATGGACGAGCACTTAATCGTTTAATGTCTGCACAAGATACTGGTTCAGCAATTACAGGGGCTGTCAGAATTGACTTTTTCTGGGGATATGGTCAAGATGCTGGTGCATTAGCTGGAAAAATGAAATATCCAGGTTATGTATGGACATTATTGCCCAATGGTTTATTGCCACAGGCAGAGTAGATAATTAAAAAATAAAAAAGTCTGCCGGAAATTGTTTTAAAAAAATCTTTCCGGCAGACTATTTGTTGTAAGCGATACTCCTGTTATAAGTTGTAAAGTTGTAACGAAATCGAATTTCAATATTTTATAAGTTGTATTTATACAATATGTATCATGTTTATATATCAATTGTTCGTGTCATATTTATTCAAAAAACATTAGTTTTATGAAAGATAGTTTAACAATTTATTGCATATTATTTATTACCTAATTTACAATGCATAGGCTTGCAATTTCGCAAGTTTTTTTATGAGGAATGAATATGAACAAATTTTTATTAATTCTTATTACTGCTTCTATTTTGACATTAACCGCTTGTGGTGGTGGTTCAGATGATGAAGGTAGTACAGTAGATAGTACAGTAGATAGTAAAGATACTTCCACTAAACCAGCTATTGCTACACAAGAATTTGAAGCGGCACAAGAATCTCATTGGACAACACCAACTGTGGCAAGTGGTTCAAGAAAATTAACCTTTAAATCTGCAACTTCCACAGGTTCTCGTGATACACAAGAGGCATTCAATAAAATTACCGTAAATGGTAACGAAATGGAAATTTATCCAACATCAGGAATGAATATCAATGTTGGTAAAATTTACACCGATACAAGCAGAAACAACGGTGCAACTCAATTAGTTGTTGGTGGCAATAGCGGTGCAAATGGAACAGCATACGCTCGTTATGGCTTTGTAAATGATAAAATCGATCGTTTAGCGACAATTTTTTATCAAGGTGTTCCAACAACAAATATGCCAACCGAAGGTAGTGCAACCTATAAGGGGCATGCTATTGGCATATTTCCAGAAGAAACAGATTATGTAATAGGTGATTCTTCATTTAATGTTAATTTCGCAGACAAAAAATTGACAGGTACATTGTCTAACTGGGAAAAAAGTGATGGAACAGCGGATACCATTACCAAAAATGTTTCTGTTTCTGCATCAATCACTGGCAACACTTTTAAAGGTAGCGACAATCAAGGCAAATTCTACGGACCCAATGCCCAAAATATGGCAGGTTCATTTGTGGATAAAAACCAAAAGCTTCAAGGTGTTTTTGGTGCTAATAAGCAATAATTTTAATTGTTTAGAATTGACAAAAAATCCCATGCTTGGCGTGGGATTTTTTATCTTTTAAGAAGAGGATAAATTTGTACGCTAATACCTTTGCAAAAAACACTTTTCCCAATTAGTCATTCTGAACCGATTTGTCGCCCTGAACGAAGCGAAGGGTTTGTGAATAATCTTTTTATTTAACAAACAATTAGATTATTCCATTTCGCTTCACTAATGTTAGGAATGACGAGTTTTGCAAAGATTTCTCAGTGGTATTTGAGTTTCTATGGCAAATAGCTTTCTAATCTTGTCAAAAATACAACACTTTGTATCTTTATAAGATATTGTTTTTTTTTGATTGGTTAACTTTTAAGCGATAAACATTTTAGGAGATTTGCTTGCTTTGGCAAATATTTTGCTTGCAAATTTAGCTCCGTGATGAATCACACACATCGCAAGTTGTGTTGAGTGAAATCAAAGCAGCTTATTGTAACGAATAAATTATGAGGATTTTTTAATGAAAGTACAAAAAATTATAGCAACAATAGTAGCAATTGCTATATCATCAGCAGGTTTTGCCAAAGAAATAGCAACTCGTCCCAATGCAGTACAGGCGAGTAAAAGCTTTAATAGCAAAGTATTTGATGTAGACAATAACCGCAAAATACAAGCTGTTGAACTGTCTAAACAAGAAATGCAAGAAACCGAAGGCGAGTTTTTACCGCTTGTTGCTATTGGATTGGGTGCAATTGCCTTTGGCATGTGGATAAAGCATGGCGAAAGCAAAGCCACTACCGGAGAATGGGCAAGCACCAAAGAAGTTACCAAAGCAGGAGCTATTGACGGTGCTACCGCTGTAATGCCTGGCGGTGCAGCTGTTGGTACAGTGAAAAAGGTTAAAACCGTTGCAACTGTTAGTAAAGCTGTTAGTAATACTAAAAAGACGACAAATGTCGTAAATAATACGAAAAAGGTTGCAACTACTACAACAAATACGGTTAAAACTACAACTAAAACCAATGTAGCACAATTAAAAAATAAAATTCCAACTAAACTGATTGACAAAGATGACAAAGTTGATATGTCAAAATTTACAAAACTCATTTCACAAAATGGGTCTAAATCAGATTTAGCAGATCCTAAAACTGGTTGGCGTATTTCACCTGATAGAGCAGGGATAAATTCTCATAAGAGTCATTATAAATTGCTAAACAAAAAAGGAGAAAGAATTGCCACTCTTTCTAAAGACGGCAAAGTGTTAAGGAAATAATTTTTTAAACAACTACTTAATATATAAAAAGTGGTTGTAATTTATATGGAATATTGAAATGAATAAAATGAAAGCAATCAGCATTGAAGAAGAACTTATTAAAGATAGTCTCTTTCTATCTTTAAAAAAAGATAATTTGGATAATCTGTATATCAATTCAGAAGAATTATATATAGATGATGACAATGGAGAACGCTCAATAAACACACAAAAAACTATTGATCAAAAAATAGATATTTTAAATATATCTTATTTTGATCACTGGTTAATTGAAGATGAGTTTGTTAATGCTAAATTTACTTGTTATCAAAATGCAAAAAATGAAAATATTGAAATAAGAAAAGAGATAGAACAAGTTATAAACAATTTTATATTGTTTTATGAAAAATTGTTCATCTTAAATAATGGCATTATTTATTCTGCAAATTGTTGTTCTGTAGAAAAAACTGATGATATTGATGTGTACTATAAATGGGTGTTAAATGGATTAAAAGAAAGACCATTAGCAAGTTTGTTATTTGTTAATATAAAAACTTATATTGAGTTTGGTTACGATCTGACTCATATTGCTTATGTTAAAGATAACAAAAAAATAACAGATGAAATAAAACAAATAGCACAATCTTGCAGTATCAATATCATCATTTAATATCCAACACAACAAAAGCTACTTTACATGTTGTCTGCACGTTGTCAAAATGCAACACTTTATAACTTTGTAACATATTGTTTTTTTTTTTTT
>JAFWUA010000071.1 GCA_017518785.1 Neisseriaceae bacterium | reverse complement strand
TCTTCGCTACGCTCAAAATGACGAGTAATAGAAAAAATCGAGTTTTGCAGGAGTCTCAAGAAGTAAAAAGACTTTGCTAAATGACCAAAGTTGCTTTACTACTGTTTTTTAAATTGAGTTTTACAAAAGTAATATTACAAGCTGCATTTGGTAAGTTATTGCTGATATATAGCATCATTTGGTATATTAGCCGGCTTATCAATTTAATCTTACATTAGGTTTTATATTATGAACGCAATTGCAGATGTGCAAAGTAGTGCGGATACACGTAATTTAGCGATTACTCGTGTGGGAATAAGAGGTTTGCGTATTCCGCTAAAATGGCGTACTGCACAAGGAGAGCAGCCAACGATTGCTACGGTGGCAATGTCGGTATATTTGCCTGCACATCAAAAGGGTACGCATATGTCGCGTTTTGTAGCATTAATTGAGGCATACGATGATGCTATTGGCTATGATGCACTTTCTATGCTTACTCATACCATGTTGCGTGATTTAGCGTCAGATGCAGGACAAATTGAAATTCAAGCACCTTTTTTTCGTACCAAATCAGCACCTGTTTCTGGAATTAAAAGCCTGATGGATTATGATATAACTTTAAGCGGCGAATATGCTAATGGTGAATATAATTCATCGATTAAAGTTGTGATTCCAGTTACCAGTCTTTGTCCATGTTCCAAAGAAATATCAGCTTATGGGGCACATAATCAGCGTTCCCATGTTACCGTTTCCTTATGTAGTAATTGTGCGATTGAACCAGAAGAAATTATTGATTTAGTTGAAAATCAAGCATCTTGTCAATTATATGGTTTACTAAAAAGACCAGATGAAAAATATGTTACGGAATATGCTTACGATCACCCTAAATTTGTTGAAGATATTGTAAGAGACGTATCAGCTGCCCTACGTGCCGAAAAGCGTGTTAAATGCTTTACAGTTGAAAGCGAAAATTTTGAATCAATTCACAATCATTCAGCTTATGCCAAAATAGTTTATCCTTGATATTCAATAAAAAACAACTTTCCGGCAGAGTATTATAAAGTCTGCCGGAAAGTTGTTTTTGTCTTAATTAAATCAAAATGTTTTATTCAAATGCTTTAATTAATTCCTGTGTTAAATCATAAGCCGAAATATTTTTACAACCAGTAGGATTTTGTCCGCACCAAAGAGTTGAAAATCCTGTGTTTCCTTGTTTTTCAGCTTCTATCTTTAATGCACCGGTGGCAGTAGCAGCAAATGGAAATGGCATAGTGTCTTTATGAATAAACCCTAATTCTTTCATTAAACGATTGACAATCCCACGTGCAGGTCTGCCGGAAAATATATTAGTTAAGGCAGTGGGGCTATTTTCAGGTTGTTTAGCAGCGTTTTCTAATGCTTGTCTATATAAAGGATTAATCGTACTTTCTTTACACAACATATAAGCAGTACCAATTTGCACGGCACTTGCCCCTAATTTATAAGCAGCACGAATGGAGTTTGTATTGGCAATACCACCAGCTGCAATTACCGGAATATTTAATTTTTTTGATAAAATTTCAGTTAAGGCAAATACCCCCATTTGACAAGATAAATCATCGTCCAAAAACATACCACGATGCCCACCAGCTTCAATCCCTTGTGCAATTACCATATCTGCACCATTCTCTTGCAACCATAAACCTTCTTTTAAGGTAGTTGCTGATGATAAAACCAAGGCACCTGTGGCTTTAACTGCGTCCAATAAATGTTTTTTGGGCAAGCCAAAATGAAATGACACCACATCAGGACGATATTTTTCCACCACTGCCAACTGGTTTTCATCAAATGGGCGGCGAATCACACCTTGTGGTAAATTGTGTTTATCAATACCAAATTCATCAAAATATTTATCTAATAAATTCAACCATTTGTCATTCTGTTCTGCGGTAATTTCAGGCAAGGTATGAGCAAAGAAATTTACATTAAACGGAGCATCGCAAACAGCCTGAATAGTTTGAATTTCTTGTTCTAATGTTTCAGAAGAAAGCATTGCCGCAGCTAATGAACCCAAACCACCAGCACGACACACTGCAATTGTCATAGCCGAATTTTGAACCCCAGCCAAAGGTGCTTGAATTAACGGATATTTTGATGGTAAAGGATTATTTTTCATATTTATTCTCTCCAATATTAAAAGCATTTTTTATAATATATTAAAATTGATTACAAGTCTGCCGGAAAGGTATTTACTAAACTTTCCGGCAGACTTATATTTATACAATTCAATGACTGTGAGGTTTAACTATGAAAATAAACATAGATAATAGTTCGATTGTAGTTTGTTTGTTTAGCTTATTTGTTTTATCTGCATGTAGCAATTTGTCTTCAACACATACTGCCGATTGGCAGGTGGCTAATCAAAATCAAGTATTTATAGCAGATGGACGTTTGTCGGTAAAAGATGCACAAAACAAAGGTAATTTTGCGTCGTTTCATTGGGTAAATGGGGAAGAAGTACAAACAATTGATGTAAATACTCCATTGGGAAATACAGTAGGGCAACTGTGTCGTGATAAAAATGGGGTGCTTGCACAAAATTCGCAAGGTGAGGTGTTTTATGATGATTCAGCACAAGCATTAGCATATCGTTTAACTGGATTTTCTATTCCATTAGATTATTTAGATTTATGGGCTTGGGGAAAATATGCCACAGATAGTGCTCATTCAATTTTACCTAATGGCGTTTTACAGCAAGCAGGGTGGTTAATTCAACGTGAGATAAATCCGCAAACTAAACAACCCAAACGTTTAACTATTAATCGTGATGGAATAAGCATTCGTTTAATATTTAATAATTTTGAAAACATTGTGAATGACAATGAAATTCAATGTCCACAAAGGAAAGTATTGTGATATTTTCTGATGAAAATGCTTATTTAGCACCAGCAAAACTCAATCTAATGCTTAATGTTGTAGGTAGAAGAGAAGATGGCTATCACTTGTTGGAAAGTGTTTTTTGTCTAATTGATTTATGCGATACAGTTTATTTAAGAGTTCGTGATGATAAACAAATAATTTTGCATAACCCACAAACAGATGTATTGCCAGAACAAGATTTAACAGTGCGTGCGGCAAAATTATTGCAAGATAAAACTCTCTCTTGCATGGGCGTGGATATTGGCTTGGATAAGAAAATTCCTATGGGAGGAGGTTTGGGGGGAGGTAGTTCTGATGCAGCTACGGTGTTATTGGTATTAAATCAATTATGGCAGTGTGGTTTATCACGTTCGCAATTGCAAGAAATGGCACTGGAATTGGGGGCTGATGTGCCATTTTTTATATTTGGAAAAAATGCTTTTGTGGAAGGAATTGGAGAAAAATTGACTGCAATCAATGTGCCGCAACGCTATTATGTAGTGATTTACCCATCGGTTAATGTTTCAACTGCGAAAATTTTTAATCATGAGGGCTTGACAAGAAATTCTAAACATGTCAGAATCAGCAGTCTTGAAGATAATATTGTGCTTCACAATGATTTGCAAAGTGTTGTAGTCGCACAGTATAGCGAAGTTAAAGCAGCGTTGGAATTATTGCGAAAGTATGGTGATGCTGTGATGACTGGCTCTGGAAGCTGTGTGTTTTTACCAGCAGATAGTCTTGAAGATGCACAACGGATTAAAGATGAAGTTAAACATTTTTATCCAACATTTTGCGTATCAGGATTAAAAGAGCACCCACTATATCGCTTGGGTTTTTCTTCATAATACGAATTGTAAGTTTATTGGGGAGTCGTCAAGTGGTTAAGACACTGGGTTTTGATCCCAGCATGCGAAGGTTCGAATCCTTCCTCCCCAGCCACTAAATCAAGGATTGTGTCGCACATTTTGTGCGACACAATTTTTTGATAAATGAATTAAATTGGTGTTGGAAAAGTTGTCAAGTGCCAAAATACAAATCTTTATTGAAATTTTTTGCAGCTCTTTGTGATTGGTTATTATGGCATTTGATAAAAGATAATTAAAATAACAAGCTAATTTTATCTGTTTTCACATTTAAGAAGTGTAAAAAAAGCGTACAATTGGCACTTTCCGCAAATTTATAGGAGCGGCAGGTGTTTTCAAAAAAGAGAACACATCTTTATTTAGATGGGGCTGATATGGCAAATTACGACAATTTGATGGTTTTTACAGGGAATGCAAATCCTAAATTAGCAGAACACGTGGTGAGACATCTCAATATTTCCGTAGGAAATATTAATGTGTCGAAGTTTTCTGACGGTGAAGTGTCGGTGGAATTGTTAGAAAATGTACGCGGACGAGATGTTTTTATTTTGCAATCCACATGTGCACCAACTAATGACAATCTGATGGAAATTTTAACTATGGCAGATGCACTGAAACGAGCGTCTGCCGGAAGAGTTACCGCAGCCATTCCTTATTTTGGTTATGCACGTCAAGATAGAAGACCACGTTCGGTGCGAGTTCCTATTACCGCTAAATTAGTGGCAAATATGTTGTGCTCTGCCGGAATAGATCGTGTTTTGACGGTTGATTTACATGCGGATCAAATTCAAGGGTTTTTTGATATTCCTGTGGATAATATCTATGCCACACCAATACTGACGCACGACATCTTAAATCAACGCATTGAAAATTTGATTGTTGTTAGCCCTGATATTGGTGGCGTAGTTAGAGCACGTGCGGTTGCCAAAGTATTGAATACAGATTTAGCGATTATCGATAAACGCCGTCCCAAAGCCAATGTAGCCGAAGTTATGAATGTTATCGGCGATATTGAGGGACGTACTTGTTTATTGATTGATGATATGATTGACACTGCCAATACATTATGTAAAGCAGCATCAGCATTAAAAGAACGTGGAGCAGCAGGTGTATTAGCGTATGCAACACATGCTGTTTTTTCTGGAGAAGCGATTTCTCGTATTGCAAGTTCAGAAATAGATCAAGTAGTGGTAACTGATACCATTCCTTTGACTGCACCTGCACAAGCATGTAATAAAATACGTCAAATTAGCATTTCTGGTTTATTAGCCGAAACTATGAGACGAATTAGCAATGAAGAGTCAGTATCGTATCTCTTCAATGAAGATTTAACCGCACCAGGTGCATTATTTCTTCCCTGATGCGTTAAATAATAATTGGCGTATCTTTGTATGAGTATGCCAATTAGTGTTGTGGATGACGGTACCATCACCGAGGCCCTGAACGCTGCCAACAACCGTGCCGACAAGAGCGTGCGCTTCCGCGT
>JAFWUA010000070.1 GCA_017518785.1 Neisseriaceae bacterium | reverse complement strand
GTTGAATATGAAAAGAAGGTTGTATCTGCTCATAGAACACCAGATTTAATGTTTGAGTACGCTAAGTCTGCAAGAAGCCGTGGATTAAAGGTTATTATTGCAGGTGCTGGTGGTGCAGCTCATTTACCTGGTATGGTTGCAGCTAAAACGGAAGTTCCTGTGTTAGGCGTGCCGGTTCCATCTAAATATCTTCGTGGCGAAGATTCACTACTTTCTATTGTACAAATGCCCAAGGGTGTTCCTGTTGCTACATTTGCGATTGGAGAGGCTGGTGCTGCTAATGCTGCATTGTTTGCAATATCTCTGTTAGCTAATAATGATGAAAAATTATTGGCAAAATTACAAAATTTTAGAAAAGAGCAAACAGAAAAAGTCTTGGCAATGGCAGTGTGTTAAACATCTTCTTTCAGATTTTTATTAAATAAGGGTGGTAAATATGTCAGAAAACGAAATCCCAACAGATGTTGCTGAACCTGAAGTTCAGCAGCTTGATGAGTCGGCTTTAGTTACACCGGAACCAGCAGAAGTAATTGAGGTGGCTGCTGAAAATGCACAGGAAAGCAAAGATGAAAATGCTGAAAGTGCGGAAGCTTCTCAATCAGAAGATGCAACACCTGAATCTATTCAACCAATAGTGCCGCCGGCTATGTTAGGTGTATTGGGCGGTGGACAATTAGGAAGAATGTTTACCATAGCTGCTAAAACCATGGGCTATCGTGTAACAGTATTAGACCCTGATCCTGATTCTCCTGCGGCAGAATTAGCAGATGAACATATTTGTGCTGCTTATGATGATGCTGCTGCATTAGAAAAATTGGCACAATGTGCAGCAGTTACTACTGAATTTGAAAATGTAAACGCCGAAGCAATGAAACAATTGGAAGAACACACTCGTGTTACTCCGATTGGTGAAATGGTGGCCATTGCACAAAACCGTATTTCTGAAAAAATCGCAATTCGCAAATCAGGATTACCTGTTTGTCCGTATCAAGCAATTCGTTCTGCTAGCGATATTACCGAAAATACCGCACAACTTCTTCCTGGTATTTTGAAAACTGCAACATTGGGCTATGATGGTAAAGGGCAGAGAACAATTAAAACTATGGCAGGTTTGCATATTGGTCTTTCCTCATTGATGAAAGATGCACCATTTGTATTGGAACGTATGCTTAATTTGGGTGCAGAAATTTCTGTAATTGTGTGTAGGCTCGATGATGCACACACAGTGTCTTTTCCACCTGCTGAAAATATTCATGAAAATGGAATTTTAGCTTATTCAATTGTTCCTGCACGTCTGCCGGAAGATGTATTGCATCGTGCAGAAGTAATGGCAAGACATTTAGCCCAAAAACTCAATTATGTTGGTGTATTAGCAGTAGAAATGTTTATGGTTGGTGAAAAAATGCAGTTAGTTGTCAATGAAATGGCACCTCGTCCGCATAATTCTGGTCATTACACTATAGATGCTTGCTTAACCAATCAATTCCAACAACAAGTACGTATCTTATGTGGCTTACCACCGTCTAAACCTGTTTTATACAAACCATGCTGTATGGTGAATTTATTAGGTGATATTTGGGCTGATGGAGAACCGAATTGGACTCCGCTATTATCAGATCCCGATGTTCGTTTGCATATTTACGGTAAAAAAGAAGCTCGTCCAGGTCGCAAGATGGGGCACTTTACTGTGTTAGCAGATAAACCTGATGATGCATTTAACAAAGCACAGGAATTATTCTCTGCTATTTGTTTGCGTTAATTTTTGTAATCAAAGTCTGACGGAAAGTGTTTCTAAAAACTTTCCGGCAGACTTTTTTGTAAGTAAATTTACAGCAAAATTATTTAGAAACTACTGCACAAGTTAATGTTGGCGTAAAGGACAAAAAAGGTGCTAAAAATCTCTGAAAGCCTTATCTATATTGTTTTTTCATGGTTCAAAGGTCTTGAGTGTTAAAAACCGTTTTTGTTTATTTATTGCGATTTTTGCTTGCTGATTAAATCAGATGAATTTTTTAGTAAAGTCAAGAATGTCAAAAGGTACGGCGAAGCCGCTCTGTTCTTGACTTTACTAAAAAATTCATCACAACGTTTGTCAGCAAAAATCGGAATAAATAAATCATATCCTATTAGCAGTATTTTTTTGTAAGTTATCAAAATAGCACCTTTTTTGTCCTTTACGCCTTAATTAATCATCATTTGAAACCTTTGCAAAACTCGTCATTATGTCCCTGAATGAAGTGAAGTGGAAGAATTTAATTGTTTGTTAAGTAAAAGAGGCTCCTGCAAAACCCGATTTTTTCATTACTCGTCATTTTGAGCAAAGAAAAAATATTTACAAAACAATAAATTACATTCTTCGTTTCACTGTGT
>JAFWUA010000069.1 GCA_017518785.1 Neisseriaceae bacterium | reverse complement strand
CAACAGATACGCTCAATCAAGCATAAAAAAGCGTTTTTATTCTATTTTTAGAATAAAATTCCAAAATATATATATAAATGTAGTATTTTATATATTCATTCTACAAAAATACAAAACACAAAAATAAAATTTCAATAATTATTATTTTAATTAAAAATAATTTTTATCAAAATATAAAAAATAAAATTTTATGCTAATATAGTGCATATATAATGCATTCTATGTAACGATTGACAAGGACAATAAGATGAGCAAGATTAAAGTTGCAGTTTTAGGCTATGGCAATTTGGGTCGAGGCGTGGAGTTGGCTGTGCGAAATTGCCCTGATATGGCATTTTACGGCGTTTTTACACGCCGCAATCCGTCTGCGGTGAAAACTTATGGTGCGGCAGTGTTTTCGGTTGATGAAATTTTAAGCCACAAAGGTAAGTTTGATGTGTTGGTGTTGTGTGGCGGCAGTGCCACTGATTTGCCTACGCAAACCCCTGAATTTGCAAAACATTTTAATGTGGTGGATAGTTTTGATACGCACGCTAAAATTCCTGAACATTTTGCGGCGGTGGATTCTGCTGCCAAAGGTGGCAAAAATGTTGGCGTGATTGCGGTGGGCTGGGACCCTGGTTTGTTTTCGCTCAATCGCTTAATTGGCGAAAGCGTGCTGACGGTTGGTAACAGTTATACTTTCTGGGGTAAAGGGGTCAGTCAAGGACACTCGGACGCAATCCGCCGCATTGACGGCGTTTTGGACGCAAGACAATACACTGTGCCGATTGAAACCGCTTTGGAAAGCGTGCGTCAAGGCAAAAACCCCGATTTAAGCACCCGCGAAAAACATTTGCGTGAATGCTTTGTGGTGGTTAAAGACGGTGCGGATAAAGCAAAAATTGAGAATGAAATCAAAACCATGCCCAATTATTTTGCTGATTACGACACCACGGTGCATTTTATCGACTTGGAAACTTTAAAACGCGAACACGGCGGCATTCCGCACGGTGGTTTTGTTCTGCGAAGTGGGCAAACAGGCGAAAACGGCGAAACCAAACACATTATTGAATTTTCGCTGAAATTAGATTCTAACCCTGAATTTACGGCAAGCGTTTTGGTTGCCTACGCAAGAGCGGCGTATCGCTTGAATAAACAAGGTGCAAGCGGTGCTTATACGGTGTTTGATATTGCTCCTGCGTTATTGTCGCCCAAATCAGCCGATGAATTACGCCGCGAAATGTTGTAATTTATTTGTTTTAATAAGAAAGCGAAGAATATTATTGTTCTTCGCTTTTTTATTTAGTTTAACGATTAATTTGGGAATTGAGACCGTTATGAATTTTCCGGCAGACTGAAACCCTTGCAAAACCAACTTTTCCTTATTCGTCATTCTGAACTTCGTTACGAATTTTTTTATTTAACAAACAATTAGATTCTTCCTCTTCATTGAGTTCAGGGGCAGAATGACGATTTTGCAAAGGTTTCAGAATTTTTATGTTTATTTTCAAGTAATTATTTGGGGTGGAAGTTCTATTGCGTAACCTTAAAAAAATTTAACAAAAAATTAGCACTTTTGTCTTGACAAAGAATAAACCTATGGATATAATTCCGATTTCCTTTCATAAAGTTTATCATTCAGGTTTGGGTCGTTAGCTCAGCCGGTAGAGCAGCGGACTTTTAATCCGTTGGTCGAGCGTTCGAATCGCTCACGACCCACCAAATTTTTTATAGCACAGTCTTTTGATTGTGCTATTTTTTGTTTTAAAAAAATATCTAATATCAATCAAAAAATACATAAAACTTGTATAAGTTAGCAATTGCACTTTGCTTGTTTTATAAGGATAATTGACAGGTTTAAGTAGTCTGCCGGAAACATAATTTTGGCTTCGCCAAAATTTCGGTTTGATGACTTCGTCATCTACTTTTTCGGTAGACTGAAATTATACAAGATTATAAATAATACATTGATTTAACAAGAAAACGTTTTGAAGGAGCAGCGGTTTTGTCCATCAATTTTATGCAGTTAGTAATGAATGGTTTGGTCGTAGGTTGTATTTACGGTTTAATCGCATTGGGTTATACCATGGTGTATGGCATTATGGGTTTGATTAACTTTGCTCACGGCGAAGTGGTGATGATTGGGGCGATGATTACCATCTCCATTCTTAATGCCTTTATTGCTGCTGGTATAGACTTAAACGGTATTACTTTGGTGCTATTAGCCTTAATGTGTGCAACACCCATTTGTATGGCATTAGGCTATTCGATTGAATTATGTGCTTATCGTCCTTTGCGTAATGCTCCGCGTTTAGCCCCATTGATTACTGCTATTGGTATGTCGATTGTTTTGCAACAAGTAGCAGCGATTATTTGGGGAACAAGGATTATTCCTTTTCCAACCCTAATCGACCACACTCCTATTTATTTTATGGGAGCAATTACCAATAAAGTACAGTTTATGGTGATTACCATTTGTTTTATTTTGATGGCAGCATTATTGCTGATGATTCATAAAACCCGTTTGGGACGTGCCATGCGTGCCACCAGCGAAAAACCTGATGTAGCACGTTTAATGGGGGTTAATATCAATCGGATTATTTCGATTACTTTTATGTTAGGTTCAGGTTTAGGTGCAGTCGCAGGAGTGATGATGGCTGCCAATTATGGACAAATTAGCTATACATCAGGCTTCTTGATTGGTTTAAAAGCTTTTTGTGCCGCAGTTTTGGGTGGTATTGGTAATATTAGTGGTGCTGTTTTAGGTGGGATATTGATGGGCATTTCGGAATCTTTATTCACCGGTTTAGTAGGCTCACAATGGCAAGATGTATTTTCATTTGCGGTTTTGATTATTGTCCTAATCTTCCGTCCAAATGGTTTATTGGGCGAAAAACAAAGCGATCGTGCATAAGGAGAATGGAACATGAAAGCTCGTTTTTTTCTCGATAAATTAATGCTCAATATTGTATTAGCGGTTTTGCTATTGGTTTTACCATTTATTGTTGGTAATTATTTTGGTAATGCGTGGATGCGTACTACCAACTTTGCCTTGTTATATGTGTTATTAGCCATCGGCTTGAATATGGTGGTAGGTTTTGCCGGACTTTTGGATTTAGGCTTTATTGCGTTTTATGCGGTTGGTGCATATACCTATGCCTTACTCAATTCTCCGCAGTTTGGACTTTCGGTGCCGTTTTATATTTCCATTCCAATTGGAGCGGTATTAGCAGGGATTTGCGGTATTTTATTAGGTACGCCGGTGTTGCGATTGCGTGGAGATTATTTAGCAATTGTAACTCTTGGATTTGGTGAGATTATTCGAATTATTCTTAATAATCTTAATGGCTTAACTAACGGTTCGCAAGGAATTATGCGGATTGAAGCGATTAAATTTGGTTCATTTGCTTTGGATAAAAAACACACGATTTTAGGCATTACCTTTCAAAGCACATATCTTTATTATTATTTGCTATTGGCAATGGTGTTGCTATTTGTAATTTTTGCGACACGTTTGCAATATTCACGAATTGGGCGAGCTTGGGTGGCAATGCGAGAAGATGATGTTGCAGCACAAGCTATGGGAATTAATCTGAAAAATATGAAATTACTTGCCTTTTCATTAGGTGCTTTGTCTGGTGGAGTTGCTGGTGGATTTTTCTCTGCCATGATAGGTTATGTTAGCCCAGAATCATTTGTGTTAAATGAATCGATTATTATTTTGACTATGGTAGTTTTAGGCGGTATGGGCAATATTAAAGGCGTAATTTTAGGTGCGATTATCCTTACCTTTGTTCCAGAACTGTTACGCACTTGGGTCGAAGATGTACAAAAAAGCCTATTTAATACCATCTTACTACCCAAAGAAAATGCACGTATGTTATTGTTTGGCATGGCAATGGTTTTGATGATGATTTTGCGTCCGCAAGGTATTTTGCCAAGCAAAAGACGTGCAACAGAGCTTTCCGGCAGACTCAAATCTACGCAGGGAGAACAAATATGAATACCCTGTTACAAATTGAAAATATCGTCAAACGCTTTGGTGGTCTTGTAGCGTTAGACAAAGTATCGCTATCAATTAATGAGGGCGAAGTTTATGGTTTGATAGGTCCAAACGGAGCAGGTAAAACCACTCTATTTAACGTATTAACTGGTCTTTATATGCCAGAAGAAGGAAAATTTAACTTTAATGGACAAAATCTATTTCGCGTCAAACCGCATAAAGTAGTCAAAGCAGGTATTGCTCGTACCTTTCAAAATATTCGTCTGTTTGGTGGTATGACCGCATTAGAAAACATCATGGTGGGCAGACATGTTCGTTCTAAAAGCAATGCAATTGGTGCAATTTTGCACACCCCATCGCAAAAAAAGGAAGAACAACAAATTGCCGAAAGAGCATTCGAGCTTCTGCAATATGTTGGCATTGAACACACCTTAAACGAATTTGCCTGCAACCTATCATATGGCGATCAGAGACGATTAGAAATCGCCCGTGCTCTTGCGTGTGAGCCAAAGTTATTAGCATTAGACGAACCTGCTGCCGGCATGAATCCATCAGAAACTGATGCACTTAAACAATTATTAAACAAAATCCGTCAAGATGGCACTACCATTTTACTTATTGAACATGATGTTAAATTGATGATGGATTTATGCGACCGCATAGCCGTATTGGATTATGGTAAAAAAATCGCCGAAGGGCTACCGCAAGAAATTCGCAACGACCCACGTGTTATTGAAGCCTATTTAGGAGGAGCACATCAATGAGTTTATTATCAATCAAAGACTTAACAGTGTGCTACGGTGGCATTCGTGCGGTTGACGGTATTAGCATGGAAATTGAACAAGGCGAATTAGTAACCCTAATCGGTGCGAATGGTGCTGGCAAAACCACCACACTTAAAAGCATAGTTGGTTGGGTACGTGCCAAAAGCGGCATAATTAGCTATAACGGCATGGATAATCTCAAAACACGCACTCATCATTTTGTGCGGCACGGATTAGTTTTAGTTCCAGAAGGGCGAGGAATTTTCCCAAAACTCACCGTATTAGAAAACTTGGAAATGGGAGCATTCAGTCGCAAAGATAAGGAAATCGAAACTGATATAGAACACGTATATACCCAATTCCCACGTCTCAAAGAGCGTTCATCACAGGCTGCCGGAACACTTTCAGGAGGCGAACAACAAATGTTAGCCATTGGACGAGCCATGCTATCACGCCCCAAATTATTATTATTGGACGAACCATCAATGGGATTAGCACCAATCATTGTGGAGCAAATTTTTGACATTATCCGCACCATCTCCAAACAGGGCGTAACCATACTATTGGTTGAACAAAACGCTAAATTGGCTTTGGAAATTGCCAATCGCGGTTATGTGATGGAAAGTGGCAAAATAACCATATCCGGCAAAGCTTCTGATTTACTTAACGATCCCAAAGTATTATCAGCATATTTAGGTGGGTAATATTTAAGATTTAAAGTCTGCCGGAAAGGTATTTAAACAAGCTTTCCGGCAGACTTAAATAACTGTATAATATAAACTTTTTATAAATAACAAATTACAGAAAGCATATTTATATGAGAATTGCAAAAGTCGAACGCAAAACCAATGAAACCAATATTTCGATTTCACTAAATTTGGACGGCACAGGAAAAGGTCGTTTTGATACTGGTGTTCCATTTTTAGACCACATGTTAGATCAAGTATCACGTCATGGTTTAATTGATTTAGAAGTTATAGCTCGTGGCGATACTCATATTGATGACCATCACACTGTGGAAGATATTGGCATAACTTTGGGACAAGCATTACGACAAGCAATAGGCGATAAAGTTGGCATTTGTCGCTATGGCAATGCTTATGTGCCATTAGATGAATCATTAAGTCGTGTAGTGTTAGATTTATCAGGACGTGCAGGTTTGTTTTACCGTGTTGAATTTGCAAGAAGTCGCATTGGTAATTTTGATGTTGATTTATTTGAAGAATTTTTTCATGGTTTAGTAAATCACGCCATGATAACCTTGCACATTGATAATCTTTATGGTAGCAATGCACATCATCAAGCAGAAACTATTTTTAAAGCATTTGGTAGGGCATTGCGAATGGCTGTTTCATACGATGAACGTATGGCAGGAGTAACGCCATCAACCAAAGGAACACTAACAGTATAAAAAAGACTTTCAAGAGACTCCTGCAAAACTCGTCATTCTGAATTTCACGAAGTGAAATGAAGAATATAACTTATTGTTTATAAATATTCCTCGCTACGCTCATAATGACGAGTAATAGAAAAAATCGAGTTTTGCAGGAGTATCTTTCAAGATAATTTATGTTTACGTCTAATACGTATATAGCATAAACAAGATATAAATAATGCAAGTGATATTATTATTTCCATTGTGGCACATACACGAGAAGCAATATTTATATCGGTAAGACGCATAATTCCTTCTGCCATATAAAATGGAATTAATAAAGAAAGCCATTGAAATGTACGTATATTTCCTTTAAGACTGCCGGAAATGAATAAACATAATGGTAATGCTTTGATTGATAACCAAGAACCACCACTTCTTAACGGTGCTATCTTTAATTCCCACAACAATATCATGATGATTAACATAATTAAAAACATGATAACAAGATAGCGACATATTTTTTCTAAAATCATGTTTTATCAATCTCTATTGGTGAGGGTTTAACCATGCGACAAATAATTAAACCTACTTCATATAATAATAATAATGGCACTGCTAACATTATTTGAGAAATAATATCCGGAGGGGTGATAATTGCTGCAATTACAAATGCCCCAATTACTACGTATGGACGTGCTGCTTGCAGAGTTTTAAGTGAAATCAAACCAAAACGATGAAATAATAACACTGCCACTGGTACTTCAAATGCCGCACCAAAAGCAATAAACATGCCCAATACAAATGACAGATATTTATCAATATCAGTTGCCATGTTTACACCTTCTGGTGAAACTTTCGACATAAATTTAAAAACAGTTGGAAAAACAAGGAAATATGCAAAAGCCATACCGATAAAAAACAATAAGACAGATGATATTAACAATGGCATAACCATGCGTTTTTCGTGTTTATACAGTGCGGGGGCAACAAATGCCCAAACGTGATACAAGGTATTGGGCAGGGAAATAACAAATGCTGCCAATAGCGTTACTTTCAATGGCACAAAAAATGGTGAAATCACATCAGTAGCAATCATAGTATTGCCATTTGGTAATGCGTTTAAGAGTGGTAGTGCTATGAGCGTATAAATTTTTTGAGAAAATGGTAATAGGCACAATAATACTAAAACAATGCCTAATATAATGCGAATTAACCGTGAACGCAGCTCAATTAAATGCTCGACCAAAGGTTGTTCGTTGTCGTTGGGGTTGGTTGGTGTGCTGTCCATATTAAAAATTATTTATTTCGCCGTGAACCACGTAATTTAGGTTTTGGTGGAAATTTAGTGCGAGTTTGTCGGCGTGTTTGTACACTTTTTTGTTTTAGTTTTTTTTCAGGTGCAATATATTTAGGCAGAAAATCATCAGGCGTTTTTTGTTCCGGCAGACTATCTAATGCACTTAAATGAGCAGAACGCACGGTTTCTTCCAATGTTTGTATACTGTCAGTAACGTTTTGACGCAAGGTGTTTGCAGTATCTTTCAGCGATTTTAAATCGGTACTATCAATTTGTTGTGATAATTCACTTTTTACAGTACTGACAAAATGACGCGTTTTACCAATAAAATTACCTATTGTGCGTGCTAATTTAGGCAAGCGTTCTGGTCCTAAAACTACCAATGCTATGACCAAAATTAGGGAAATTTCGCCAAAACCAAAATCAAACATAAATGTTTAAAAAATTAAAATAATATATTTAAAATGCCAAACGTGTTATGCAGGCTTGTCGGTATTTTCATCGGTAGAAGATTGTGCTGTTGTGTCAGGTTTTTCATCACTTGTACCTTGATTTAAGCCTTCTTTGAAATCATGCACCGCAGTGCCTAAATCTTTACCAACATTGCGAAGTTTTTTCGTGCCGAAAATCAACACCACAATCACTAATACTAACAACCAATGCCAAATCGAGGTAAATCCCATTTGATTGAATCCTTTTTCAAATTAAAATAAATTTAAGATGGACGACCCATAATATGAATATGTAGATGAAACACCTCCTGACCTCCACCTACACCAGTATTAATTTGTGTTTTAAAACCGTTTGCCAAACCATTTTCGGTAGCAATTTTAGGTACAGCAAGCATTAATTTACCCATTAAATCAGCGTCTTCATTGGATAAATCTTGTAAGGAGGAAATGTGCTTTTTAGGAATTAGCAAAATATGTACAGGGGCAGACGGACGAATGTCCTTGAATGCCAACATGTTTTCATCTTCATACACTTTTTGCGATGGAATCTCTCCTGCAATAATTTTGCAAAATAAGCAATCAGTCATAGCCATTAATCTCTCTTATAAAAGCGTGTAATTATAATATAAGAGTTACATAAAGTATCATTATCTAAATAAA
The DNA here is from genome assembly GCA_017518785.1 of Neisseriaceae bacterium. Taxonomy (GTDB): domain Bacteria; phylum Pseudomonadota; class Gammaproteobacteria; order Burkholderiales; family Neisseriaceae; genus RGIG9985. The sequence continues at coordinate 1,616 of JAFWUA010000069.1, read as the reverse complement.
ATCTTTTAAATTAATGTCGTATGAAACTCATGCAAAACCAAACTTTTCACTATTCGTCATTCTAAATGTAAGAGAATAATCTTTATAAAACAAAGAATTAAATTCTTAACTTCCCACAGGAAAATCAAGAGTGATGAGTTTTGCAGAGCTTTCAGTCTGCCGGAAAAACTATTTCAATGTTTTCCGGCAGAGTTTGTTTTGTTAGTCTGCTTAAATTTGGATTAAATCAGGTACAATAGCAGTTTTAATTTTGTCTTGTGGACTTTGCTTATGACCCAATCATTGAGTTATCGTGATGCTGGCGTGGATATTGATGCTGGCGATTTGTTAGTAGAAAAAATCAAACCATTTGCTAAACGTACAATGCGTCCAGAAGTTTTGGGGGGATTGGGTGGTTTTGGTGCGATTGTTGAGATTTCCAAAAAATATAAAAATCCAGTTTTGATTTCTGGTACAGACGGGGTGGGTACTAAACTCAAATTGGCTTTCGAATGGGATATTCACGATACGGTTGGCATTGATTTGGTGGCAATGAGTGTTAATGATATTTTGGTACAAGGTGCTGAGCCTTTGTTTTTCCTTGATTATTTTGCTTGTGGAAAATTAGACGTTGATCGTGCTGCTAATGTAATTCAAGGAATTGCCACAGCTTGTGAAGAATCAGGTTGTGCTCTGATCGGTGGTGAAACCGCAGAAATGCCATCTATGTATCCTGTTGGGGAATATGATTTAGCAGGTTTTGCCGTAGGTGTGGCAGAAAAAGATGAGTTGATCAGTGGTAAAGATATTGTGGCAGGTGATGTGATATTGGGCTTGGCTTCCAATGGTATTCACTCGAATGGTTATTCTTTGGTACGTAAAATTATTGAGCGTTCAAATCCTGCTTTGGACGAAGAATTTGATAATGGCAAAACTTTACGCCAAGCGATTATTGCTCCAACTCGTTTATATGTAAAACCGATTTTATCGCTAATGAAAAAGTTAAAAATTAAAGGTATGGCACATATTACCGGTGGTGGTTTGACTGAAAATATCCCACGCACACTGCCGGAAAATGTGGTAGCACAGTTAGACGCAAAATCTTGGCAAATGCCAAAATTATTTCAATGGTTGCAGCAAGAAGGTCAGGTTGAAACAGCGGAAATGTATCGTACTTTTAATTGCGGCATTGGTATGGTGGTGATTGTATCTGCTAATGATGCTCAAATGGCAATCCGTCATTTAGAAGATGTAGGCGAGAATGTACGCATCATCGGTACGATTCGTGCTCGACAAAGCAATGAGCATCAAACGCAAATTATTTAATTTAATCAATCTGTTATATTAAATTATAGTCAAACAATTTCAAAGCATAAATTACTTGAAGTTGTTTGATTATATTTTTCCGGCAGACTATTTATCAAAATAATGGATATTGAAACTCAATTTAATATGGTAGCAGAGGAATACGATAAGAACCGTAAAAAGTTTATTCCGTGCTTTGATGACTACTATATTAGTACAACAGCATTTCTTGCCAAGAATATTCCATCTTTGCCAAACATCGTTGATTTGGGTGCAGGGACAGGATTGTTATCGTATTACTGGTATAAGCATTTTCCAGATTCACATTATCT
>JAFWUA010000068.1 GCA_017518785.1 Neisseriaceae bacterium | reverse complement strand
AAGATTGGCAAGAAGCAATGCAACGCAATCAAATGAATCAAAATCAAACTATTGATGATGCTTTTGCTGATATTTTTGCAGAAGATGATGAATTTGAGGCTCAAAAAAAAACACTTTTCGCCGAAGAAGATGAAGAAACCGAATTTTTAGATAACAGTTATTATAATCAAGGTTTTTGGCAACCGCGCAATTCTGATATTGTAGTTTCAAATTCAAATGCTTTCCGGCAGACTTCTCAGGCTTATTATCATGAAGATTTTGAAACGCCTTTGCCTACATTGTCCCTGTTAGTACCGCCACAATTGGATTTTAATATCCATCAAAGCAAAGAAGAATTAAATCAAACTGGTGTTTTAATTGAAGAAAAATTAGCCGAGTTTCGTGTCAAAGTAAAAGTAATCGATGCCTATGCAGGTCCGGTGATTACTCGTTACGATATAGAACCAGATGTTGGCGTGCGTGGTAATCAAGTAATTAATTTGGAAAAGGACTTGGCACGTGCATTAGGATTTGCATCGATTCGCATTGTCGAAACCATACCAGGCAAAACTTGTATGGGTTTGGAATTACCCAATCCTCAACGTCAAGTAATCAGACTTTCTGAAATATTAGGCACAGAAATTTTTACCAACGCTAAATCCAAACTTACTTTGGCATTAGGACAGGATATTATTGGTAATCCGGTGGTAACCGATTTAGCAAAAGCTCCACATTTATTAGTTGCCGGTACCACTGGTTCTGGTAAATCGGTTGGGGTGAATGCCATGATTTTATCGATTTTATTCAAGGCAAGCCCCCAAGAAGTTCGCCTGATTATGATCGACCCTAAAATGTTGGAATTATCAATCTATGAAGGAATTCCACATTTATTAGCACCGGTGGTAACCGATATGAAATTGGCTGCCAACGCACTGACTTGGTGTGTTAATGAAATGGAAAAACGTTATCGCCTAATGAGTCATCTTGGGGTGCGTAATTTAGCAGGTTTCAATCAACGTGTTGAAGATTCGGCTATGAGAGGCAGAAAAATTGCTAATCCATTTTCGCTAAATCCAGAAGACCCAGAACCATTAGAAAAATTACCATCAATCGTAGTAATCGTTGATGAATTTGCTGATTTAATGATGACTGCCGGAAAGAAAATCGAAGAATTAATTGCAAGATTAGCTCAAAAAGCTCGTGCTGCTGGTATTCATCTAATTTTAGCAACCCAACGTCCATCAGTTGATGTAATCACCGGCTTAATCAAAGCTAATATTCCAACGCGAATTGCTTTCCAAGTATCAAGCAAAATTGACAGTCGCACCATTTTAGACCAAATGGGGGCAGAAAACTTATTAGGGCAGGGCGATATGTTGTTTTTACCGCCAGGAAGTGGTTATCCACAACGCATACACGGTGCATTTGTAGCAGATGAAGAAGTGCATAATGTCGTGGAATATCTCAAACAATTTGGTGAGCCTAACTATATTGACGATATTCTCACAGCAGGGGTGGGAAGCGATGATCTATTTAGCAATGCCGGCGGACAATCCAATGACGGCGAAAGTGATCCACTTTATGACGAAGCAGTATCATTTGTAATTAAATCACGCAAAGCCTCAATTTCATCAGTGCAACGTCAATTACGCATAGGTTATAACCGTGCTGCTCGCTTAATCGAACAAATGCAAGAATCAGGCATAGTCTCTGCCCCTGAAAATAATGGCAGTCGTATGGTATTAGTACCAGGAGTGGCAGAGTAAATCTTAATTAAATTACATAAGGTAAAAAAACTTTACAAGTTACAAGCTATTACAAAATCTAAACACTGCCGGAAACTCTTTCCGGCAGTGTTATTTTATAAAATCAGCTATAAAAAACATTATTAAAAGTACTATACCTTTGCAAAACCAAATTCCAATCCTTTTGTCATTTTGAGCATAAGTGAAGAGTTTTTTATAAAACAATCTGTTGAGATTTTTCGTTTTCCTATGGAAAATTAGGAATGAATAGTTTTGTAGTGATTTCTATTTTAAAAACTTTGCAAAACATTTCACCGCTATCACTCGTAAATAACAAAGAAGAATTTACATATTAAAATCACAAATTGAAACCTTTGCAGAACCCACTTTTTCCTCATTCGTCATTCTGAACTTCGTTGCGAATCTTTTTATTTAACAAATAATTATATTTTTCATTTTTTGTATAAAAATGAAAAATGACGAGTTTTGCAAAGATTTCAAATTATCTTTTTCGTTTTTATACGTAAATTTACAACTAACTAATTTTGCAAAGATTTCATTCTGTTTCTATAATTTATATAATAAATAAAAATACTATCAAGGATATGCAACATGTCGTGGCGAAATATATTTATCTCTAAACCTGCCAAACTATCATTACGTGCCAATCAACTTCTGATATGGCAAGAAGATGAAATTAGCATTCCATTGGAAGACATTGCCATAATCATCATTGATAGTCGTGAAGTTGTTATCACTGCACCGCTTTTAACTGCTTTGGCACATTATGGTGTTACCGTGCTAGTATGTGATGAACAATTTTTACCTTGTGGGCAATTTTTACCATTTTCTCAACATAGCCGCTTCTTAAAAATGCTTTCTTTACAAATCAATTTATCTGATGAAACAAAAGCATTTTTTTGGCAAAAAATAATTCGGCAAAAAATTATTCATCAAGCATTCGTATTGAAATTAAGTGGAAAAAAAGAATTGTCCCAACATCTTATCCAAATTGCCAATACAGTTAAAGCCAATGATGCAGATAATGCCGAAGCTCGTGCTGCTTCTATTTATTTTCCGGCAGTGTTTGGTAAAGGATTTTCAAGAGGAAAAGAAAATCCGATAAATATTCGTCTTAACTATGGTTATGCAATTATGCGTTCTGCATTAGCTCGCTCATTAGTGGCATACGGATTTTTGCCTGTATTAGGAATATGGCATAAAAGCGAACTAAACACATTTAACTTGGCTGATGATTTAATGGAAGTTTTTCGCCAAACAGTAGATTTAGAAGTTTATACCCAACTAATTGCCAATGAAATTAATGACAGATTTGAAACGCCAGATAAAGCACAATTGGTCAAATTACTCAATCACGAAATGATTTACAAAAATAAAACTCACAGTGTTTTATCCGCAATAGAACAAATGGTTAAATCATTAAACAGTGCCATATCTCAAAACAATCCATATTTATTCACACTGCCGGAAATAACCTACGCCAACGAGTGTCAATATGAGTGATAGATTTATGCGTTTAATTGTATTTTTTGACCTGCCGGTAAAAACTGCCGAAGAACGTAAAATTGCCAATCGTTTTCGCAACGCCCTGTTAAAAGATGGTTATCAGATGTTACAACTATCTGTTTATTCTCGTATTGTGCGTGGGCGAGATGCCCTATCCAAACACGAAAAACGTTTAATTCAAATGCTACCTGAAAAAGGTAATGTACGCTGTTTAGAAGTTACCGAAAAACAATATGCAAGTATGAAATTACTTATCGGTACCCAAAAACCACAAGAACAAAAGGTTAATGCAGAACAATTTTTATTATTTTAAAAGCATTTATAAATACATTGTAAAACCAAGCCTTTCCGGCAGACGATTTTATATTATAAGCTTTATTTATTATGGTTAATATTGTGATGAATAATCAACACTATTTTTGCTATTATGAAACTATATGATAAAACCAATCGGAAACAAAAAATGCAAACGCACAACAATAACAATCCTATAATATTGCCATAACGGTAAATTTTATAATTTATTGTTTTTGATATGGCTGATAACAAAACAAACTACCACATAGAGTAGGTTTCTATGGCAGGTTTAAATCTTCGTTTTAGCAATGAGTCTTGCAAGAATTTCTTACAATTAATAAAATTAATACTTATATTGAATTTCAATTAATAATTTTCATAAATTCTTTTTATGCAATGCACAAAATGTCTTTATAAAATAATTATATAAATCAAGTTATTATAAAATTTTTATTTGATTTTAAGGGTATATAGTTGCCCCCCAAATCGGGGTGGGCTATAATACAATTTCAATTTCATTTGATAGCATGAAGGTTATAGCCACCCCTCAAAATTAGGTAGCCTATATACCACTGCTTAAATTTTGAGTGGGTCTTTGAGTGCTGTAATAAGAGCGTTTATGGCTTCTTTTAAAAAGTTTGGTTTAGGAATTTTTTTCAAGAATGGAGCTCGCGTGGTAAGACTGGTATCCACTAACCATAAACAAATTGATAAGCGAAAGCGAACCCAGCGACAAAAAACCGACAAGTTAAGCCTTGTCGGTTTTGTCTTTTTATGTCAAAGGTTGTTTTCAGGTGGCAAATTTCGTTATTGCGAGCCGTGCATAAAGCACAGCGTGGCAATCCCCTTAAAAATAATTTTATAGCAGCCTATCCTAAAAACGGTAATGTAAAAAAAGCTTTTTAGGCAACCTGAAAGATTAAAAGCAATTACGGAGGTAGTCGTTTGGTGCATTTGTTATAGCAAGAAGATTGCGTACGCCGCATTTGCAAGGCTGAAACCTTTGCAAAAGCCACTTTTTTCTCATTCGTCATTCTAAACCTCGTTGCGAATCTTTTTTATTTAACAAACCATTAGATTCTTCCCCTTTACTTTGTTCAGGCTCAGAATGATGAGTTTTGCATAGGTTTCTGGCTCACAATGACAGCAACTTTTTTCAAGTTTCCTGCAATAGATTTATCATATATTTGACAGTATTAACGAAATTCGTTAATATCAACTTATGATTACCGATTTTAATTGTAAAGACACAGAGCAACTCTTTCTTGGTAAGCGTGTGGCTAGATTTGTTAATGTTGAACGAGTAGCATTGCGTAAATTACAGCAATTACACGCAGCGACTAATTTGACTTATTTGCGTATTCCACCGAATAATCGTTTAGAGTTACTATCTGGCGACCGTCAAGGTCAATACAGCATTCGCATTAACGATCAATGGAGAATATGTTTTGTGTGGCGAGACGGATATGCTTCATCTGTGGAAATCGTGGATTATCATTAGGAGATGATAAAAAATGCTAAGAGAAGTTCCTTTAATTCACCCTGGCGAAATTTTGTTAGAAGAATGGTTAAAACCTTTGGGATTAAGCCAATACGCTTTGGCAAAAGCTATTGGAGTTCCTGCAAGACGCATTAACGAAATCGTTTTGGGTAAGCGTGGTATCACCGTTGATACTGCTTTACGTTTGGCTGCTTTTTTCGGTACCGATGAACAAAGTTGGCTTAATCTGCAAAGTCATTATGACGCAGAACAAACTCGCATTGCGATCACGTCACAATTAAATCGCATTCAACCTTATATGCACAATCCTGCAATGGTATGATGGTATTGTAGAACTGATTAGCGTTTTTTTGTATTACAGGCAACTTGTATAAAATTATTTATTTCATTTTTTATGGTTATAGCCACCCCCCAAATCTGGGTAGCCTATATACCACTTTGTGTGGTTAGAGTGGTATATATGGGTGAACTGTAATAAGAGCCGTTTGCGGCATTTCGCAAGAAATGTAGCTCGCGTGGTAAAGTTGGTATCCACTAACCGCAAACACACCACAAATTGATAACCCAACATAAAAACCGACAAGTTAGTCTTGTCGGTTTTGTCTTTTTATATCAAAGGCTTTTCAGGCAGCCTGAAACCTTTGCAAAACCCTACTTTGTACTATTCGTCATTTTGACCTTGAACGAAGTGAAAGGGAAAAATCTTTATAAAACAAAGAATAAGATTCTTCACTTTTCTACGAAAAGTTCAGAATGACGAGTTTTGCAAAGGTTTTAGCCTGAAAAATAAATGCGTCATTGCGAGCCGTGCGAATGCACGGCGTGGCAATCTCCTAAACTACGAAGAAACCCATTGCAAAAAACTTTTCAGGCAGCCTGAAAATCAAAAGCGTCATTGCGAGCGAGCCAAGCGAGCGTGGCAATCTCCTTGTTGTTTATGCTATCTGTTGATGGCGTTTCGTTCTTCGTAGTAGGGAGATTGCCACGCCTAAACTTCGTTTAGGCTCGCAATGACCGTATCTTTTTTTTAAACATTACTTCGTT
>JAFWUA010000067.1 GCA_017518785.1 Neisseriaceae bacterium | reverse complement strand
GCAACCCAAAAATACGCTCGATTGCCATTATTTTCCATACGACAAAAAGCAAACGCAATATTCACAATACATTGCGTAGGTATGTTTTTTAATTGTTGAGCCATGTCGGCAGGAAAAAGTTGCTTATATTGTGCCACTTGTTGTTGCGTTGCGTCTTGCAAACGACAATTGCCTGAATAGCCACACACAGGCTTAAATTCTGACTCGCCTTGCAATTTACCGTCCATTAGCCATTGCCCATTTTTTTGTGTAAAGTGCATGGTGGTTGCCACTTCGCCTGTTTTCACATTTTTCAGCACAAAATAACCTTCATCTTGTGCGTCCAAAGCCAGTGCTGGCGTTGTACATAATAAATACAGTAGGAGAATATATAACTTTTTCATTTTTAACCTTTTCCGGCAGCCTAAAAATTAGTTTTTTTCAGGAAGCTGTGTATAGTTTTGGGTTTCACGCAAAATTTCAGGTTTAATAATGCCTTGTAACTCTTCGACTGGAATTGTTATTTCAGGACGACCAAACGAATAAGCGGCAATTTCATACGATTGAAATAAAAAAACAATGCTGTTTTTGCCAATTCGCCAGTTGTCTGTGCCGTCAAATTTTTCGTTGTATTCATGAAAATATTCGCGTGCTTCTTTTGCACTCATCGCAAATTCTTCTGGTTGTTGCAAATATTTGATAAATGCTTCTTTTTGCAAATGAATGAGTTTTTTCATTTGATTGGGTAAGACAATATCTTGAAGTTTGACTTCTTTGGGATTAGCCGTATTGCGTGGTAAAACGATTAAATTATGCACGCCATTTCCATGTGCACCGCAAGTGTATTCCCAATTTTCCTGCCCAAAAACAGCGTAATTAGGCGAAAATCCTTCTAATTCCAAAGCGTCAACATATTGAATGGCACAAGGATATTCGTTTTCTTTATTGCTTTGATTAACATCTTGCACTGTTTCATTATTGAGCAATTCTTGTTTGATGGATTTTTGGGTAGGCAATTTGTTGCTAAACGATTTTTTTACCCAAGCATCAAAATGCTTATCACCAGTGATTGGATAAGCAACTTTTTTCTCATGGCAATGTTTTTCTTTGTCTTTATCTAAAAAACAAGACTCGACTTCAATCGTTTTGGTTTTAAACGACAAAGGAGCAGCCTGAACAGAAACAGTTAACAATGCTAAAAATACGCCACATACTATTTTGTTCCACATAAGCTTTTTACCTTATTGCTTCATCAAAGGGAAACCTAACTTTTCACGGCTTTCGACAAATTTTTGTGCCACTTGACGGCTTAATGCACGGATACGACCAATATATGTAGCACGTTCTGTAACAGAAATTGCACCGCGTGCATCTAATAAATTAAATGTATGTCCAGCTTTTAGTACCAATTCATAAGCAGGTAAGGAAAGAGATGCGTCTTCGATTGCTAATAGGCGTTTTGCTTGTTCTTCAAAATGATTAAATTGTGCCAATAGCCAAGTAGGATCGCTATGTTCAAAATTATAGTTTGATTGTTCGACTTCGTTTTGATGGTAAACATCACCATAGGTAATAGTTTGACCATCAAGAGTTTTCGCCCATATCAAGTCATATACGTTTTCTACACCTTGTAGATACATTGATAATCGCTCAATGCCGTAGGTGATTTCGCCTAAAACCGGAGTACAATCAATACCTCCTACTTGTTGGAAATAGGTAAATTGAGTAACTTCCATACCATCTAACCATACTTCCCAACCTAATCCCCACGCACCAAGTGTTGGATTTTCCCAATCGTCTTCTACAAAACGAATATCGTGTTCGCTCAAAGAAATACCTAACTCTTTTAAGCTATTCAGGTATAAGTCCTGTATATTTTCAGGTGCGGGTTTTAATGCAACCTGAAACTGATAATAGTGTTGAAGTCGATTAGGATTATCGCCATAACGTCCATCTTTGGGACGGCGAGATGGTTGTACATATGCAGCAAACCAAGGTTCAGGACCCAAAGCACGCAAACAAGTTGCAGGGTGGCTGGTACCAGCTCCAACTTCTAAATCAAAAGGTTGCAATACTACACAACCTTGTTTTGCCCAATAATTTTGTAAGGTAAAAATAACTTCTTGAAATGTTTGCATAACAATTTTTTTGATTGATTAATATTAAATAAACTCGCAATTGTACACGTATAGTATTTGTATTTCAAAATAATACATGCGATGACTACTGATATGAGACCTTTGCAAAATTGGTAGATGTGTGTGCAGTTCAAAATTATATTAGCACAGAAAAACTAATATATAACAAATTGTTATTCGAGTTTTTTGGCTTCGCTGAAACTGCGTTTTCGAGCAAGGCATAACGCACAAATGTACCACAGATACCAGTTTTGCAAAGGTTTCGATATATGAAAAATCATCATAGTTAAGTCAAAATGTTTTATGGAAAAAAATACACTTTTTGATTAATATGGTCAAAATAGTTTAAAGTTGATAATGCGTTAGTTTTACCTTACCGTTTTATATTTATAATGTTTTGGCTTCATTGCACTTTCTTCAATACTGCAAAACGTGCTATTCACTGTTAAATGTGGCGAAGCGAAAATTATTAATATATTGTTTTACAAAAGATTATTCTCGTAGTTCGGAATGATTTGAGTAGTGAAAAACATAGTTCGCATTGTTTTTAAATTTAATTTTTGATACAACTGTAAAAGTCTGCCGGAAAAGCGTTTATTCTATTAAAAATGCCTTTCCGGCAGACTATTTTAGATGTACTCTAAAATAATATCTTGTAGAAGTTTTAGTAGATACTTTTAGTGTATAATTAGCCACATTCAAAAATAAGCCAACTTTAAATTAAAGAGTAGAGAATATGTATTCATATAAATCTGATACAACTCAAATGTTAGACAAATACCTTGAACAAAACCCAGAAGAAGTGAAAAAACGTTTGGAAGGCAGACTACGTCTATGGGACGTTGAATTAGACCCTGTTGAAGAGGAACAATTTAAAAGGTCACAAGTAGCACGTAATGGCTACGCATATCAAGCGGAATGAGCAAGAATGAGTGTAGACTCTCTACTACTGACACCTCAAATTGCACAATATCTGGCACAGCTTCAAAAAGAAGAAGACCCAATATTGAAACAAATTCGCGAAACGACAGAACAACATCGCAAAGGTAGCATGTCAGCGGCAAGAGAGACGGTAGCACTATTAGTATGGTTAGCACGCCTAATTGGTGTGCGTAACTATTTAGAAATTGGAGTTTTCACAGGATACAGCAGTACTGCAATAGCATTAACACTGCCGGAAGAAGGACACATAACTGCTTGCGACATCAATGTTACTCATACACAGAAAGCTTATCTTGCATGGCAAATGGCAGGAGTTGCAGATAAAATCAGTCTTTATTTACAACCTGCCATTTTTACTCTTAAAGCATTATTGCAAGATGGTTTATCTGAACACTTTGATATGGCACTTATTGATGCAGATAAAATTGCAACGGCAGAATATGTTGAACTTTGTTTGCAATTGATTCGTAAGGGAGGAATTATCGCGATTGATAATGTGCTATTGCAAGGACGCATCATAGGTGATACTAACAACAGTCCATCACTATTGGCTATGCGTGAATTTAATCGGCAAATTATTAATGATGAACGCGTTTATTCCATTACCTTACCAATGGGAGATGGAGTAACGCTGTTAATAAAGAAATGATGGTAAAAAAATATAGCAATCGTTCCACTTCATTTATGGAGTGTATAAAATTAAAGAATTGGTATGCATCCTTTCCTTTAACAAAAATCTTCAAACCACGCTTTCTAAGGTATTGTATGGTTTCTATCGACATAACAGTTGGATTCTTAAACAAAAGTTACAAAAAGATTAAGCAATTGTCTTATTTATTAATCATGGGATTAGCTGCTTGTCATACAGCTTATCTACCACAAAGCGTGGCAGATGATGGTGCACTGTTGCGTGGTAGCAACAATGAAAGTATCTCTTTTGAGCAAGGAAACAATCGTCCAATCTACTCAACGTTAAACGAAGAATTGCTTAATACCATAATCGAAGAAAACCGTAAATTATCCGAAAAAATAACAGCACTTGAATTGCGACAAGATAACTTGGAACGTAGTATTGCGGTTTTAGGTGAGATTTACTATCAACAAGAAAAAGATGATAGCAAACAATCTGATTCTTCAAATCAATTAGAATTAGCAAATAAGGCATTCAATAGTCATCAGTATGTGCAAACCATAAATTTACTTGCCAATGTTAAACATACCCCAAGTTCGCTTTGGTTATTAGCCAATAGTCATGAAAAATTAAAACATTTTGAATCGGCAATCCAAGTTTCTAAACAGTTGATTCGGCAATTTCCACAATCAGATTTAGCACCAAGTGCATATTTACTGATAGCACGTTGTCAAAAAACAATGCAACAAAAGGATATTGCACGTGATACTCTTAACACCTTACGCAACAAATATCCGGATAGTCCTGCTGCAAAAACAGCACAACAACTTTTAAAAAAATAATAGAAAATGGAGTACAAACATGAAGAAAATCGGTATCATTATGGGAAGCAACAGTGATTGGTCGGTAATGTCTCATGCAGCTGACATTTTAGAGCAATTTAATGTAGAGCACGAAGTGCGTATAGTTTCGGCACATCGGACACCTGATTTAATGTTTGAATATGCTAAAACAGCACGAGAAAGAGGTTTGGTAGCAATTATTGCTGGGGCTGGCGGTGCGGCACATCTGCCAGGTATGGTGGCGGCAAAAACGGACATTCCCGTATTAGGCGTGCCTGTTCCCTCTCAATATTTACGCGGTGAAGACAGTTTACTGTCGATTGTGCAAATGCCACGCGGTAT